>JAFZNK010000266.1 GCA_017550965.1 Thermoguttaceae bacterium | reverse complement strand
CGATCGCGCGCTCGCAGGCGCGGCGCGTCGCGACGAATTTCCCGAAATTCCGCAAGATAACTCTTGATTTCAAGGGGGTCAAAGAAGTCGGACAGGCGTTTGTTCACGAGCTGTTCGTCGTCTTCGCGCGCGAAAACCCGTCGATTCAACTCGAATACGTCGGAGCCAACGCGTTCGTCAAAAGAACGATCGAACGCGTCGTCAACGCAAGTCGCGACGCATGAGCGCGTTTCGACACAACGTCGCAGCTGAAACGCTAATAGTCTATATTAACAATTTTTCGCTTTCTTTTTTTGGTTGAAACGTCCCATTCGAAGACGTCGCCCGACAAGTCGGAAGCAAGGAGCGTTTGGGAGTCTTTGGAAAAACCAACAAACCAGATACTAGCGCTAGATACAAAAATTACGGCCTCATAGGGATCAAATAATCTCCAATCAGTAATAAGACGTCGATAATACGCGGGCCGACTTGTCCGCAAAGGAACGCTTTTCCCAAGCTTAACGTCGAACAAATAAAAAGGATCTATTCCGTAAGCGACATAATTCAAATCGGGAGAAACAACGGCAACGTCGACGATTAAGGACTTTGGAACGCGTGGAATCGTTATTTCCTTAACCTTAGTTAAATCAGTCGTCGTAAAAATCGCAAGGTTAATGGAGTCCGTTTTTTCCGACTCGTCAAACGTCTGATAAACTGAAAAATACTGAGCTCCGCTCAACACTCTCAGTTTGACGTACTCAAAGCGATAGCATGAATCCCCTGAATAATAACACGAAGGAAGCTCTATCGTTTTTTCAACTGAAAGGGTCTGATAATTGTAACTCGAAACATACGCCTTTTGTTCCTCTTCCGAATACAAAAGAAAAAGGATCGAATCTTTTTCTTTAACGATCTCCCAGCCTGTAACTTCGACGTCTTCTCCAAGTTCAAAATCAATCGGAATCCGACTCCATTGATCGTTCGTTTTAACCGCCAGGAAACACTGGTAGGAATTGTATTTAAAACGACGAGTCGATTTGAAAAGAATCATATTTTCTGACAGAACGTTTAGCAAACTCGTATATCTGTCGACCTCTTCCGTTCGAAAAACCGGTTCGGAAGCTATTACCTCCTGCGTGTCGACGTTTCTGGTTTCAAGAGAACATGTTGTAATATATATTTGCGGGGTCGGCGGAGGCGGCGGGAACAAAGTAGACAAAAAGCTCTCTTCCGAATTTTTTTCCCCCACCGCCTCACTATCCATTTTAATCTCAACGACGTGAGAACCCGACTCGTTAATTACGTTTTTAAACAACGGGTCGTCTAACCGCGTTACTGTCCAATCAGAGTCAAACGAGTTGACAACAGCCGTTCTGACAACCGGAACGTCGAACGTAGCAAGGTCGAACAGTACGCCGTCTCTTGAAACATAAAACACATGAGACGGCCTCTCATAGTCGACAAAAGGCTTTTGAAAACAAGCAAGTAAGGCGGCTGCGGAACCAAGAAGCAAAAGAGCTTCCAAAACAACGCAAAAGCTGCTCCTTTTTCCGAATCTCCGAAGGCGTGTTGGGGCTTGATTGGAAAGTGGACCGGTCATGGCGACGTTCCGTTTTAAAGTCGTTCCCTGATTTTGTCGGTCGGCGTGAAAAAAGTCCTATACGTCGTCCGTCTCGTCTCCCTATCAAACCATAAACGCGACGGCAAATCAAGTCAAAAGACCGACGCGTCGCGAAAAATTTCCCCGCTTGTTTTTCCGTTTTCCGTCTGATATAATCGGACCAATCGATTAAAGTCTCCCGACGCGACGCGTCGGGGGACGCCAACATAACCCCGACAGAAAGGTTTTGTCATGATTCAAGGACGTCGTTTTCTCTACGGCGCGCTTATTGGCGCGGCGTTGTTCGGCTTGTCGTTTGCGGCGCAACCGTCGCTCGCGCAACGCGCCAACGACCTGACGTTTTCTCATAAAATGCCCCCGGAAACCAATCAGCTCCCGACCAATCCCGACCGCGCGACGCTGCTCGCCGATTTCGAAAATCCGGTCGGCAAAGTGCGCACCGGCGCGTACTGGTACTGGCTCTCGGGCAACTCGTCGCGCGAAGGCGTCAAAAAAGACCTGATCGCGATGAAATCGGTCGGAATCGATCGCGCGTATATCGGCGACATCGGCCAGGACGCCGTGCCGACCGGCCCGGTTCGATTCTTCTCCGACGAATGGTGGGAAATCGTTCACACCGCGTTTAAAACCGGCTCCGAAATCGACGTCGAAGTAGGCATCTTCAACTCGCCCGGCTGGAGCCAGTCGGGCGGCCCGTGGGTCTCGTACAAAGAAGCGATGCGCTACGTCGTCAAGAGCGAAACGGTCGTCCAGGGACCTACGAAACAGGCTCGGGAAATTAAACTCGATCTTCCCCCCGTCGATCCGAAAAAGCCGGACGAATACCAGGATCTGAAAGTCCTGGCGTATCCCGCGCCCGACGGCTGGAAGAACAACGTTAAAGTCGACTACCCCAAAGGGTTCGATCTTCCCGCGAACGAAGAAAAAACGATCGCGCTCGCCAACAAAGACGGCAAGAGCATGGCTTCGATCACCGTAACGCCCGCCGCCAAGCCGCTGATCGCGCAGGCGACCCTTTACGCCGTCGACGGCGACGCCAAGACGAAGCTCGTCTCGTTTGAAATCAATCGGTACAATCCGGAAATCAACGTCGGATTTATGCCGTACGCGCCGGTAACGGCGAACTTCGCGCCGACGACCGCCAAAGCGTTCGAACTCGTCGTGAAGAGCGATCGCAACGCGGCGCTCGCGACCGTCGAGATCAACGGCGTTTCCAAAGTCGCCGACGTCTTCAATAAGACGCTCGCGAAAATGCACCAGACGCCGCATCCGTTCTGGTCCGACTATCAATGGCCCGCCGCGCCGGAAGCGTATCGAACCGACAATTCGCTCGGCTACGACCCGACCAAAGTCGTCGACCTGACCGACAAGTTCAAGGACGGCGTCCTGTCCTGGAAAGTCCCCGAAGGAACGTGGATCGTCGAGCGATTCGGCGCGGTTCCGACCGGCACGACCAACGCGCCCGCCGTCCCCGAGGCGACCGGCTACGAAGTCGACAAGATGAGCCGCGAACATACGATCGAACACTTTAACGCCTATATGAAAGACCTTATCGAACGCTATCCCGCGGAGGATATGAAGTCGTTCACGACGATCGTTCAGGACAGCTACGAAGTCGGCGGTCAAAATATCACCGACAATTTCGCGGAAAAATTCCAGGCGTCGTTCGGATACGATCCCACCCCGTACATGCCGGTCTTCTACGGCGCGGTCGCGGGCAACCTCGACGTCTCCGAACGCTTCCTTTGGGACTTGCGCCGCTTCATCGCCGACGAAGTCTCTTATTCGTACGTCGGCGGCTTGCGCGACGCGAGCAACGAGTACGGACGCAACACCTGGCTCGAATGCTACGGCCACTGGGGATTCCCCGGCGAATGGCTCCAGTACGGCGGCCAGTCGAACGAAATCGCGGGCGAATACTGGTCTGAAGGCGACCTGGGCGACATTGAAAACCGAATCGCGTCCTCGTGCGGTCATATCTACGGCAAGACGAAGATCTGGTCCGAATCGAACACGTGCGCGGGCAATCCTTTCGGACGCAGCCCCGTCAATATGAAGAAACGCACCGACCGGTTCTTCGCCGACGGCATTAACAACACCCTGCTCCATCTGTTCGTCGAACAGCCCGACGAACGCGTTCCCGGCTTCAACGCCTGGTTCGGCAACGAGTTCAACCGCCACAACACGTGGTTCAAACAGCTCGACCTGTACGTCATGTACCTCAAGCGCGTCAACTATATGTTGCAACAGGGGTTGAACGTCGCGGACGTCGCGTACTTCATCGGCGAAGACTGCCCGAAGATGATGGGCGTTTGCGATCCGGCTCTTCCGGGCGGGTATCAATTCGACTTCATCAACGCCGAAGTGCTGCGCGAAACGACGAGCGTCGACGCGAACGGTCTCCTGACGCTCCCGCACGGAACCCAATACAAGATTCTCGTCCTGCCGAAGCTCGACACGATGCGTCCGGAAGTTCTTAAGAAAATCAAACAGCTCGTCGAAGAAGGCGCGTTTGTCCTTGGTCCCAAGCCGAGCCGCTCGCCGAGTTTGCAAAATTATCCGAAAGCCGACGAGGAAGTTCAAACCCTTGCGAACGAGCTCTGGGGCGACGTCGACGGCGACAAAGTCAAGTCGCGCAAAGTCGGCAAAGGAACGATCGCGTCCGGCCTGACGATGGAAGAAGCGCTCGCCATGGTTAATTGCAAGCCCGACTGCGAGTATCCGAAAGAAACCGGACTCGTTTACGGCCGACGCATGATGAAAGACTCCGACGTCTACTTCGTCGCCAATCAGGGCGACGCCGAACTCAAAGACGTGAACGTAACGTTCCGCGTCGCCGGCAAACAGCCGGAAATCTGGTTCCCCGCCACCGGCGAAGTTCGCGAAGTCAAAGCGTGGTCGTCCAAAGACGGCCGCACGACGATTCCGCTCTCGTTCGTCGCGCAGGAAAGCTATTTCGTCGTCTTTGAAAAAGATACGAACGCGGCCGAAGGAACCGCGAAATCGAACGATCTCGACCTTGAAACGCTCGTCGCGCTCGACGGCGGCTGGAACGTCTCGTTCGACTCCGGCGAAATCGCGCGCGGCCCCAAAGACGTCGTGAAGTTCGACAAGTTGTCCGACTGGGCGACGTCCGCAGACGACGCGATCAAGTTCTACTCCGGAACGGCCGTCTACAAGACGACGTTCAAGCTCGACGCGGCGCCTAAAGGCAAGGTCTACCTGTCGTTCGGCGAAGTGTGCGAAATGGCCAAAGCGAAGATCAACGGCAAAGAGGTCGGCGGCGTCTGGACCGCTCCGTATCGTCTCGACGTAACCGACGCGGTCAAAGCCGGCGAAAACGAGATCGAAATCGAAGTCGTCAACTGCTGGGTCAACCGCCTGATCGGCGATTCCGCGTTGCCGGAAGCCGAACGCAAAACGTGGTGCCCTGTCAATAATTACACGCCCAAGTCGCCGCTTAAGAAGTCCGGTCTGATCGGGCCGGTCGTAATTTCGGCGGAAAAGTAATTTTGTATCGACGCGATTAAAATCTAACGATAAACCGCGCTTGCGTCAGACGACGTTTTTCGTTCGGCGCTCGCGCGGTCTTAGCGTATTAAGGAGACTAATCGATGAATCACAATC
The DNA here is from genome assembly GCA_017550965.1 of Thermoguttaceae bacterium. Classification (GTDB taxonomy): domain Bacteria; phylum Planctomycetota; class Planctomycetia; order Pirellulales; family Thermoguttaceae; genus RUG369. Next base: position 19,703 of record JAFZNK010000266.1, on the reverse strand, counting down.
AGAACCGACGAGAATTTCTCGCCGCCGGCGCGTCGCTTGCGGCGGTCGCGGCGTTCGACGCGTTGGGCGCGCCGATTTACGGAGCGATCGACGCCGACTCCAAACCCGCTATTCTTGGCGGCGACGCGCCCGAGTACGATTCCGGCCCCGCGTGGCCGTTTTTCGCCGGCGACGAAGTCGAACGCCTGACGGAAGTCTTCGAATCGCGGCGGTGGAATCGCGGCGACGAATCGAGTCCGACGGTCGTTTTTGAAAACGATTTTGCGGAAATGTTGGGCTCGAAATTCGGACTCGCCGTAAGCAGCGGCACGACCGCGTTGCAAACGGCGCTCTCGGCGCTCGACGTCGGCCCCGGCGACGAGGTGATCGTAACGCCCTATACTTACGTTGCTTCGGTAAACTGCATTCTCGAAAGCTACGCGTTGCCCGTCTTCGCCGACGTCGACTTCGACACGTATCAGCTCGACGCGAAACAGGCGGAAAAGCGAATCAACGAGAACACGCAGGCGCTCCTGCCCGTGCATATCGGGGGCGCCCCGGCGAATATGGACGCGTTTCTCAAACTCGGAAAGAAGCGCGACTTGCCCGTCGTCGAAGACGCGTGTCAGGCGGTCATGGGCGAGTGGAAAGGCAAAAAACTCGGAACGCTCGGGACGCTCGGGTGTTTCAGCATGCAGATCACCAAGAACCTCTGCGGGGGCGAAGGGGGAGTCGTGCTGACCGACGACGAGTTCCTCGCTTATAAGGTTCTCGACGCGCACACGCACGGGTTCCTGCCGCACGCGGGAACGCCGCTCGACGAATACCGCCCGGTTCGAGCGTCGAACTACCGCATGACGGGATTCCAGGGCGCGATTCTTTCGGCGCAACTTCCTCATATCGCCGAACACGCGGACGTCCGCAACGAAAACGCGCTCTACTTGTCGTCGCTGTTGCGCGACATACCGGGCGTTTATCCTCAGAAGATTTACGACGGCGGACGAAGCGCGTGGCACCTGTATATGTTCCGAATCGACGAACGGGAATTCGGACTGTCGCGCGACGTATTCGTTCAGGCGCTTCTGGAAGAGGGGATCTCGTGCATGAGCGGCTATCAAAGCTGCGACTGGACGGGCTACGTTCGCAAATCGCTCGACACGCGCGCTGGTCGCCGCGTCTACTCGAAAGAACGGCTTGACGAATGGGAAGAAGCGACTTCTTTGCCGAACTTCCATAAACTCGCGAAGGAAACGGTCTGGCTCTTCCAAACGCAACTCCTCGCGCCCAAATCCAATATGGAAGTTATCGCCGACGCCGTTCGCAGAATTCGCAAATACGCGCCCGAAATTAAAAAGGCGCTCGCCAAATAATCAACGTCAACCTTTGGGAATATCGCTATGAAAAAAATGTTTTCGCTGTTGTGCGTCTTGGCGCTCTTCGTCGCGTCGTCCGCGCTCGCCATGGATCCGTCGATCTCGCTTCATCAAAACGCGGAACCGTTTCCAAGTCCTTTCCCCGGCCCGTTTATCCGCGCCGCCGACAATTCGATCGTTACGATCAGCGGAACCGAAGCGCACTGGAGCGTCGACGAAGGCAAAACGTGGGAATCGGCGCAAGCGCTTGATCCCGAAAAATATTCGGTCCTCGATTTCTCGATCGTTCGCGCCAAAGACGATTCGCTCGTGATCGCGTTCGACAACGGCAAAGAACTTAAGTCGGGCAAGTGGAACGAAGGAAGCGTAACCGACTGGGAAATCCCCGTCTATATTATTCGGAGCGTCGACAACGGTCGAACGTGGTCGGAACCTCTTCCGCTGCAACGCGATTGGGTCGGCGCGTTGCGCGCGATGGTTACGCTTAAGTCGGGCAGAATCGTCCTGGCGACGATGGCGCTTCAGCCGTGGAATCATATTATTCCCGTCTACTATTCCGACGACGCCGGCCAGTCGTGGACGAAAACGCAGACGATCGTGATGGAAGGCGCGAAAACCAACGACCACGACGGCGCCATGGAGCCGAAACTCGTCGAAAAGAAAGACGGTTCCGTCTATATGCTCATTCGAACGACGCGCGGAACGTTCTACCGTTCAATCTCGACGGACGGGGGCGAAACGTGGTCGAAGCCCGAATCGACAGGAATCGAAAACAACAACTCCTACGGCGAACTCGCGGTTCTTTCCGACGGTCGCTGGGTTCTCGTCTGGAACCGCGACGAAAAATTCCCCGCGTTCAATTACGAGCCGGATCCGAACGACTGGATCGTCGAAGACATGAGCTACAGCTGGATTAAACGCCGCAACAAGCTCTCGATCGCGTTCTCGTCCGACGAGGGCGAAACGTGGACGGAACCGGTCGTTCTCGCGTCGACCGACAATGAAAAGATCTGGATCGCCTATTCGATTTTCTTCGAACAGGAGCCCGGCGTCTTCTGGATCGCCACGCAACAGGGCGACGTTCGTCTCAAAATTCAGGAAAAGAACCTGTGATTCGGGAATGGTCGCTTAAAACGAGAACGATTCGATTCAAAAGAATCGTTCTCATGGGAATCTTAAACGCCACGCCGGACAGCTTTTCCGACGGGGGCCGCTTCGCGAAGGAATCGAGTCGGTTCGACGTCGATCTCGACGCGCTCGTCGACGCGGGGCGTAAGCTCGTTCGCGACGGCGCCGGAATTCTAGACGTCGGCGGCGAATCGACGCGGCCGGGAAGCGATCCGGTCGACGAGGCGGAAGAACTGCGACGCGTCGTTCCGGCGATTCGCGCGCTTAAACAAGCGCTCGACGTTCCGATCTCCGTCGACACGTATCGACCGACGGTCGCCGACGCGGCGCTCGAGTCGGGCGCGGAAATAATCAACGACGTCGCCGCCGGACACTATGTCGGCTCGCAAAAACGTTTTGCGGAAGAGGACGAAGAAGAGTTCCCCGAGGAAATGGCGGAAGTCGCGAGTCGGCGCGGCGCGGCGATCGTTCTCATGCATATGCGCGGGGTACCCAAGACGATGCAGGAAGGAACGCCGACGTATCCAAACGGAGTCGTCGGCGAAGTTTGCGCGTTTCTGGCGCGGCGTCGCGATCGGTTCCTCGAACGGGGCGTTCCGCTTGAAAAAATCGCGTTTGATCCCGGCCTGGGGTTCGGGAAGACGTTCGAGCAGAACTGGGAGCTTTTGAGAAACGTCGACAAGCTGCGCGAACTTGGCGGCGTTTTGCTCGTCGGGGATTCGCGCAAGCGATTTCTGGCGGAGACGGCGCGGCGGTTCAACGAATCGCGCGGCGCGACGCCCGACGACGACGTCGATCCCGACGCGATCTCTACGCGCGATTTCGCTACGGTCGCTACGACCGTAGCTCTTGCGCGAAAAGGAGTTCAAATCGCGCGCGTTCACAACGTCGCGCTCTCGGCGTTCGCGCTCGATTTGGCGCGGCGCTCCGGCGACCTTGCGCTTGACGAGGGAGAATAAAAGAGTGGCGCGTCAGGAGATTTTCGTTCTCGGAACCGACGAAGCCGGGTACGGCCCCAACCTCGGACCGCTTCTTATCGGCGCGTCGTGTTGGCGAATCGAGTCGGACGAATCGATCGGATCCGATTTTCTGCCCGCGGACGATCCCGAACCGAACGTCGACGCCAAGCGCGCGAAAAAGACGAAGAAAAAACGGGCGTCGACCGGATCGACTCTTTTCGATCTCGACGAAGAGCCAGGTCGGCCTCAAACGCCCGATCTTGAATTCACGCGCCGACTTATCGATCGAATGAACGCCGCGCTCGAGCCGATTGCGAACCGCAAGGGGATCTTCCCTCTCGTCGATTCGAAAAAGCTCTACGCGGCCAAATCGCTCGCGGCGCTCGAGCGTTCGTTCCTGCTCGCCGCCGCGCTCGTTTCGCCCGACGTTTGGAAAAACGCGTCGTTTCGCGCGATCTTAGAGCGCGTCGCGCGCGAGTCCGGCGAAAACGTCCCTCCCCCGTGGGAAGAAGATTTCGATCTTCCCCTGCCCGTCGATCCGAAAACCGGCGCTCCAAACGATTTGCTCGCAAGACTCGCCCAGATTCAAACGCGCCTGGACGCGGAAAGAATCGCGCTCGTCGACGTCGCGGCGCGCCGCGTTCAGCCAAGCGAATTCAACGCGCTCCTCGATCGACTCGGGCTCAAAAGCGATTTAATCGGAGACGTTACGACGTCGCTGGTCGTCGAAACGATCGCGAGAACTTGCGCGCAGGCGAAAACGCCCGTCTATGTCGCGCTATGCGACAAGCTCGGGGGGCGCGACCGATACGCGCCGCTGCTCGCCAAACGCTTTCCGGGCGCGACGTTGCGAATCCTGAAAGAATCGCGCGAAACGAGCGTCTATCGTTTGCTCGCGACGTCAGGCCGCGATCGCAACGGCGCGGAAATCGCGTTTGCAGAACCGGTTGCGCTTGAAATTCGCTTCACCGCCAAAGGAGAGTCGAACGCCCCGACCGCGCTCGCGTCCATTTGCGCCAAGTACTTGCGCGAACTGTCGATGGACTCGTTCAACGCCTATTGGCGCAAACAGGTCGGCGAGTCGCTCAAGCCGACGGCGGGGTATCCCGTCGACGCGCTTCGCTTCCGCGCCGACGTCCGGGAAACGCGCGAAAAGCTCGGAATCTCCGACGACGTCTTTTGGCGCAAAAAATAACCGGTCCACGTTTATCCATGTCGACGACGATGAAAAAGAACGTCCAAAAGCCGCAAACTCAAATTACGACGAGAGTTCGCTCAAAGAAGCGAGTCGTCGCCGAATGGCTTTTTGGGCTCTTTTCGTTCGTCTATTTCCTTTTCTATTGGGAAAACAACGTCGTCGACGTCGAGGTTTTCGAAACGTCCGACCCCAGAATTCCGCGCGAACTCGACGGTCTGACGATCGTTCAGGTTTCCGACCTGCACGGCAAGAGCTTTGGTCGCGACAACAAAAAACTGCTCGACAAGATACGCGCGTGGCGTCCCGACCTGATCGCGATTACCGGCGACCTGATCGACGAACGCGATCCGAATCCGGACTACGCGCGCCGGACCGTCGACGCTCTTAAAGAAATCGCGCCCGTCTTTTACGTGACGGGCAATCACGAAGGCGCTTTTATCAAGTCGTTGCGCGACCAAATTCTCGACGCGATCGAAAGCGCGGGCGCGTTCATGCTCGAAGGCGTTCGCGTCGAACTTTCGCGCGGAGAAGACGGCGCGCTCGTCGTCGAAACGCTGGAAAACGACTCGGAACGCGCCCCGGCGCCCAGGTCGGTTCTCCTTGCGGGCATATGCGATCCGAAAAAGACTTACGCGTCGGAAACGTCGAGAACGGAACCGTTATGGCGCGAGAGCGAAATCGTCGACGAACTGCTCGACGAAGTTCCAAACGACCCGAATCAATACTCGATACTGCTTTCCCATCGCCCCGAACAAATCCGGAAGTACGCCAAACATAAGTTCGACCTCGTCCTGACGGGGCACGCGCACGGCGGGCAGTTCCGCTTCCCCCTGCTCCTGCCTAACGGCTTGTTCGCGCCCGAACAGGGCTACTTTCCGCGCTACACGTCCGGACGTCACGTCATGGGCGACACGACGGAAATCGTTTCGCGCGGGCTCGGTCCAAGCGTGATCCCGACGCGTCTGTTCAACCGTCCATGTCTTGTCGTCTGCGTTTTGAAGACGCAAGAACAATAATTTTAACAAATTACAGGTTAATCCATGCCATATTTTGGAGTTCATCAATCGATCGCCGCCGGATTCGACGCCGCCGTTTACGACGCGGCCAATATGGGCTACGACTGCGTTCAAATATTTTCCGGCAACAGCAACCGCTGGGCGAACAAGCCGATCGCGGCGCCGGAAGCGCAAAAATTCAAAGACGCGCTCGAAAAGACCGGCCAGTTTACCCCGTTGATTCACGACACGTACCTGATCAACCTCGCGTCGCCGGACCCCGAATTGCTCGAGAAGTCGATCGCGCGATTCGCCGACGAACTCAAACGCGCGCAAATCCTCGGCGTTCCTCAACTTGTCATGCATCCGGGCGCGGCGAAAGACGACTCGCGCGAAGTCGCGCTCGATCGCGTCGCGAAATCGTTCGACCAGATTTTTGCGTCTCTTCCGGACAATACGACCAAAGTCCTGATCGAAACGACCGCCGGACAAGGCTCGTATCTTGGCGGAACATTTGAAGAGATCGCCGCGATTATCGCCGCGAGCGATCATAAAGACCGATTAGGCGTGTGTCTGGACACGTGCCACGTTTTCGTCGCGGGGTATGATTTCCGCACTAAAGACCTGTACGACGCGATGTTCGACAATTTCGACCGCGCGATCGGACTCGATCGACTTGACGCGTTCCACCTCAACGACGCCATGAAAGCGTTCGGCTCGCACGTCGATCGACACGAACATATCGGCAAGGGCGAAATCGGGCTCGACGCGTTCGCTTTGCTCGTCAACGACCCGAGATTCGCCGACAAGCCGATGTATCTCGAAACGCCCAAAAAAGAAACCGAAGACGGCGAATCGTGGGACGTTCTCAATTTAAAAGCGCTCAAAGCTCTTTTGTAACTTGACGCGCCCAACGGCGTTTTTTAAAATTTGAACGACGATAATTCCGTCTTGTCGACGGAACTCAACATGTTAAGGAGTTAATAAGATGAAACGAATGTTTACCTTCGCCGCTTTCGCGCTGACCGTGGCGGCGGCGTTCCTTTGCTGCGGCGCAAGCGCGTCCGCGTTCGACGAATACAACGTTTGGCCCGGCGTCGCCCCCGGCGAAAAAGAAGACGCGACCAAGCCGACGTACGAATATTGGAAGCCGGAAAATAAGACGAGCGATTCGCTCATGATCGTCTGCCCCGGCGGCGCGTACATGGGGCTCGCCTACGGACACGAAGGCGGAGTCATCGCCCAATATTTTAATTCCAAAGGAATTACGGCGGTCGTGTTGAAGTACCGCGTTCCGCGTCGCGAGGGGATTCCCAAGCATATGGCGGCGTGGCAGGACGCGCAGCGTTGCGTTCGCGTTTGTCGTTCGCGCGCCGAAGAATGGGGAATCGACCCGAACAAAATCGGGATCATGGGCTTCTCCGCCGGCGGACACCTCACGCTCATGACCGCCACGACGAGCCAGACGAACTCCTACGAGCCCGTCGACGAGATCGACAAACTTCCGTGCAACGTCAACTTCGCCGCGCCCGTGTACCCCGCGTACGTCCTTGAAGACGGAGCCGACGGCCCGAACTCCGGCAAAGGCAACGACTCCACGATGGTCGGCGATTTCGCGTTCGACGAAAAGACGCCCCCCATGTGCATGATCCACGGCGACGACGACGTCTACTCCCCCATGGGATCCGTCGCGGTCTACGAAAAACTTCGTAAGATGAACATTCCCGCCGAGATGCATATCTACGCGAAGATCAATCACGGATTTGGCGGCAACCCGAAAGACGACCACGTCGGCGACTGGCTCAATCGCGTCTACGCGTGGATGAAAGTCGTCGGGTTCTAAGCCCGGAGGCGGACGGCCGGTTCGCGCTTCCGCGCGAAGCGTGAATAGCCGCTCCCGCCGGTCGCTTGCAAACAAAGATAAAGCGATTAAAACGACGCGACGCTCAAACGCAAATTCACAGGCCGCCGCCGAACGCAATTCCAAAAGCCTTGCGCCCGGACCCGGCGGCGCGTCGCGCAACGTCAACCGTCGACTCCATTGGGTCGGATTCGCGTCCGATTCCGACGACTCCAATCGTCGGCCGTCCGCGCAAGCGCGGAACGTAAAACCATGTTAGGGAACAACGAAAATGAAACGAACAATCACCCTTGCCGCGTTGGCGCTGACCGTCGCGGCGGCTTTTCTTTGCGGCGCAAGCGCGTCCGCGTTCGACGAATATAACGTTTGGCCCGGCGTCGCCCCCGGCGAAAAAGAAGACGCTACCAAGCCGACTTACGAATACTGGAAGCCGGAAAACAAGACTAGCGATTCGCTCATGATCGTCTGCCCCGGCGGCGCGTACAACGGGCTCGCCTACGGACACGAGGGCGGCGTTATCGCCCAATACTTTAATTCCAAAGGGATTACGGCGGTCGTGTTGAAGTATCGCGTTCCGCGTCGCGAGGGGATTCCCAAGCACATGGCGGCGTGGCAGGACGCGCAGCGTTGCGTTCGCGTCGTGCGGTCGCGCGCCGAAGAATGGGGAATCGACCCGAACAAAATCGGGATTCTCGGGTTCTCCGCCGGGGGACACCTCACGCTCATGACCGCCACGACGAGCCAGACAAACTCTTACGAACCGGTCGACGAGATCGACAAACTCCCGTGCAACGTCAACTTCGCCGTTCCCGTCTATCCCGCGTACGTCCTTGAAGACGGCGTCGACGGGTACAATACCAACAAAGGCGCCGACTCTCCGATGGTCGGCGATTTCGCGTTCGACGAAAAGACGCCGCCTATGTGCATGATCCACGGCGACGCGGACGGCGTCTCGCCGATGGGGTCCGTCGCCGTCTACGCGAAATTGCGCAAGATGAACATCCCCGCGGAGATGCATATCTACGCGACGATCGAACATGGATTCGGCGGCAACCCGAAGGACGACCATGTCGGCGACTGGCTCAATCGCGTCTACGCGTGGATGAAGGTCGTCGGATTCTGACGGTTCAATTTCTGGTTTTACCGTAGTCGATTTCAACGCGTCCGCCGTCTTCCGGCGGCGGATAACGTCCGCTGCGATAAATAATTACGGAACGTCAAATGAAAAATTCCCTCTCCTTTCTCGCGCTGACCGTCGCGGCGGTCTTTCTTTGTTGCGTCAACGCGTCCGCGTTCGACGAACGCAATCTCTGGCCCGGCGTCGCGCCCGGCGATAAGGAGGACGCGACCAGGCCGACTTACGAATATTGGAAGCCGAAAAACAAGACGAGCGACTCGCTTGTAATCGTATGTCCCGGCGGAGCTTATATCGATCTCGCTTTTGGGCACGAAGGAGAGGCGATCGCGCGTTATTTCAATTCCAAAGGGATTTCGGCGGTCGTGTTGAAATACCGCGTTCCGTTTCGACTGTTTCGTCCTAAACACGAAGTCGCGTGGCAAGACGCGCAGCGTTGCGTTCGCGTTTGTCGATCGCGCGCGGAAGAATGGGGAATCGACCCGAACAAAATCGGCGTCATGGGCTTCTCGGCAGGGGGGCATCTCGCGCTCATGGTCGCGACGACCAGTCAGACGAACGCCTACGAGCCGATCGACGAAATCGACGAACTTCCCTGCCATGTCGACTTCGCCGTTCCCGTCTACCCCGCGTGGGTCGTTCAATTCTGGGACTCTTCCGCGCTTTCTAAAGATTTCGCGTTTGACGAAAAGACCCCGCCCATGTGCTTGATTCACGGCGACGACGATTTCTGCACGCCCTTAGGGTCGATCGCCGTCTATAAGAAATTGCGTAAAATGAACATACCCGCCGAGTTGCATATCTACGCGAAAGTCGAACACGGGTTCGGCGGCTCCCCGACCGACGATCATCTCGGCGACTGGCTTAACCGCGTCTACAATTGGATGAGCGTCATGGGGTTTTAAACGCGACGGACGCGTCAAACGGCGCGTCCGTCGTCTTCTCATTTTTCGACAAGCGTATTTCACTTAGTCGTTTTCTTAATGCCAATTACAGCGAAGTCGTTTCGCCCCCGGCGCGCGTCGCCAGACCGCGAACGACCTTGTCGGCGATCGTTTCGCTGACAAAACGAACGCTTCCGTCTCCAAAAAGGAAATTCGCGCCGCCTTGATGACGACTCGAAAAGCCGTGCTCCTCGCCGTCGTTATGGAAACCTTCGTGAAACGATCCCGTAACGAGCGCGGGCAGACACCCGTCTCCGGAAGGATTGCCCGCCCAGGTCGAAAAATGTTCTTTGTCGGCGGTTCGCTCGCCGACGAAAATCGTCGAACTCAGCCCGTCGGTAAACGCGTTCATTCCCAGGGAACTGTTGTGATAAAAAGCGCCGTCCCCTTTAAATTTGCGTCCTGCAAAGGGTCCGTCTTCTTCATAATCTTCCGCCGAATGAATATCGGTCGTTCCAATAGACGCGACGTAATTCGAAGCGCCGAAAACGACGGAAAGAAGCTCGGGGCTGATATGCGTTTCATGTTCGTGTTCGTCCTCGTCGTCTTCGTGTTCATGTTCATGCTCATGATGATGAAGAATTCCCGATTCGGCAATGGTAAACGTTTTGGCTCCGTTAGGTTCCGACGGGCAATGAAACGCCTTAAGAAACGTCTCGCGCGCCTGACGGTTATACGGATCGGCGATCGATCTTTTTAAATCGACGTTCTGATAGAGCGGAGTCTGCTCCATAAAGGGCAAAATCGCCGCGCCCCAACCCCAGCCGGGATCGCCGTATACGTTCGGCGTTCGTCCGTCGGCCCCGTACCCGCGCCACGCGGAAGGAAACGCGCCGTTGACGTCGTGGTAGTTATGAAGCGCCAAACCCAGCTGCTTCATGTTGTTGAGACATTCCATTCGACGAGCCGCCTCGCGCGCGGACTGAACCGCGGGCAAAAGAAGCCCGATCATAATTCCGATAATCGCGATCACGACGAGGAGTTCGACAAGCGTAAATCCTTTATTTTTACCATAAAACAATTTGTTTGTTCTTTTCATTGCATAGATTCCCTATAGGTCGAAAACAACCGTCTCCGACCCTGTTAACGTTCAATCTTAACAGTCAAGTTCAAAAACGCGGCTTTGCTAAACGCATCCGTAGTTGGAACAGGGCGTTACAATTCCTCACGACTGGAAGCCGACCAAGCGCGGCGAACCGCCAGACGCCAACAGAAACGCGTTTTTGACCCAAAACGATCGATGAGAAGTCGGGAACGACCAAACGGCGGTTCAACCCCGACGCCGACAGAAAAGCCGACGGCGGAAAGAACTCGTTAAACGGCGTTCCGAACGCTATTAAGAAAGACTGAACCGGGGAGGAGCGCGCCCCTTATGCGCAAGGCAGAGAACGCCGTAAAGAACTTGCGTCGACGTCGACAAGATTTTTCGCGTCGCGACAAAGAGGACAATCGCCGTCGGAAGCCAAACAAAGGCGCGGCATAATGTTACGAATCGGCAAATCGGGCATTCGACGGCGTCGTCGTGCGTGTGAGATTCGCCTTCGACGCTCGGACGCGCGCCGTCAAAAGACGTCAGCTCGACGCAATAAACGCGTTCGCAGTCGCAATGACGGTGAAAAGCCGAGTGAAACGCGCCGTTAAAGAGCGCGATGAACGCAAAAATCGCCAAAATAAAAGGCGACGTCGCGCGTAACGCTTCCGATACGCGAGCTCCGCCGGGACGCGAACTCCCGCGCGGGAGGAGCCGACGCGGACGCAACCTACCGAAGCGCGACGCAACGACAGACGACGAACGACCGAACGTTCGCCCCGCTAACGCGCTGAAAAAGCTACGGTTCCGCATAAAAAGCTCCTTTTGAGACCATGACTATACCGCATAGTCAATCGGAACCAAGTATAAAGCGCCGTCGGTCAAAGTCAAGAGACAATCTTTAACTTTTTCCGAAACGTTAAAATAGAACGATTTAAGAGCATACAGAAACGCCTGGTCTCGTCCGTTCGCCGCGTCGGCGCGACCGAGCCGACGCCTGACGGAGGTCGCCGCGGCTCCTGCGCGCGCGGCGACCAACGCACGCGGTTACTCGTTCTCCGCACCGGATCGCGAGCCGTCGACAACGACGTCGCCGCTGAATTCGTTCGGCGCGAACCAGCGCGCTTTATAGAATCTCGCGCCGGAATAGGTCCCGACGGCCGTGTCTTTGTCGTCGCCGTAGAAGATCGTTTCCGACCACCATTCTTCGACGGCGCGTTGCATAAGCGTCACGCCTTCAGGAGACAGCGACAGACTCTTGACGGCGCGCATTGGCGAGACCGAATAGAATTTCCGCTCGTTCGGATCGAAAACGTTCACGCCGACGCCGGTGGTCATGAGCGCGTCGTAGCCGGGCGCGGGCCACAGGTCGTGTCCGTTGCGCGCGGTTCCTTCCAATTCCGCGCGATAGATTTCGTTAAGTTCGGGCGCGTCTTTGGTTCCGACGTACTCGTACCCGACGATTTCAACGCCGCCAAGCGCCCAGAGCGTCTTGCGTTTCGCGTCCCAAACGACCCCGTGCGCGCCGACAAGCGGGTACTTCTTATAGATCGGGGTCGGCTCGGTCGCGCCGTCCGTCTCGTTCGATTCTGGCACGGCGAAGAGCGCAAGATACGCGCCCGTGCTCGACGCGGAAACGACGTTCCCGTCGGGCAGAACCGCGATCGAATGCGTGTTCCCCCCGGCGAGTCCGTAGAAAATCAGCTTCTTGTCGGAAACGCGAATTCGCGCGACTCCGCCGGAAGAAGCAGCCGTAAGAACTTCGCCGCAGTCGCCGTTCGGCTTGCATTCGCTGATATGGCCGTACCATTTCGCCTGATCCTCCGGCAGAGCTTCTTTGGGATCCCAGCTCCACGCGACCGACTCTGGATCGTTCCAATCGGAGCCGCTCTTGAAGATAATCAGGCGCGTGTCGCGCTGTTCGGCGGTCAGCACGTCGCACGAAAACGTCGTTGGAATATCGAACGACTTGCCGATTTTCGTCTGAAGCGCTTCCGCAAGTTCTTTCGCAGTCTTCAGTTCCGCGCCAAACGCGCCCGTCAGTAAAAGAAGCGTTCCGCAAAACGCCGCCAAAAAAGCCGCTTTTTTCATCGTCGTGTCTCTCCTGTTCTATCGTCGCGCCAGTCAAAATCGAGTGCGCGGAGCTCGATTATAACGCCCCAGACGGCAAAAATCAACCTTGCGCGAAATGGTCGTTTTTGGTAGCATTCGGCGCGGACTCGAATCGGCGCGAGCCGCGCGTTTACGCAACACGCCGCAATAAAAATCAATGAAAAAAAGACGACGTTTAACCTACAGACGCCCCGCGAGAGCGCAAGAGAGAATCGACGACGGCCAAGACTCGTTCCTGGACGTCGTGTCGAATCTTGTCGGCATCCTGATCATTTTGGTCATGGCGGCCGGGGCGCGCGTTCACAACGTCGCTTCGGAGCCGATCGCGCGCGCTGAAGACGAGCCGCAGGCGATTTCCGAAGAAGATCGGGAAGAACAGGCGCGTCGGGCGCAGTACGTCGCCGCGGCCGACGAACTCGTCAGAACGATCGACAAACTCGATAAGACGCGGGAAGAAACCGAAGAATACACCGAGCGAAACATGGCGCTCGAACGTCGGGCGGACGCCGCCGAACAGGAATACCGCGACCTTCTGACCGCGTCGGCGGAAATCGACGCCGCGCTCAAAGCGGAAGCGCAGACGCGCGCCGACTCCGAACAAATCGCGTTCGAGATGAAAAGCGAGATTTTCGACAAGGAAAAGAAAGTCGACGACCTGCGTCGGCAAAAAGAAGCGCTTGAAGCGGCCAAACCCAAAGCGACCGTCCTGGAAAACGTGCCCACCCCGATCTCCAAACGCGTCGACGGACGCGAAGGGTTCTTTCAACTCAAAAACGGGCGAATCGCGCACGTTCCGCTCAACGAATTCCAGGAGCGCATGCGGCTGGCGTTCAAAAACTTCAACGGCGACATAACGAAGAAAACGGTCGAAGAAAATATCGGTCCCGTCGAGAAATTCAAGTTCCACTATATCGTCGACATGGACTCGTCGCGAGATTCCGACGGAATCACCTACTACGCGCAACTCCGGTACGGAGAATGCGTTCCGCTAAACGACGAAGTCGGCGAACCGGTCGACGTCGCGCTCGCGAGTAAAAATTCCGAATTCTGTCAACGACTTCTCCGATACGACCGCGCCGACACGACGATCACGATTTTCGTCTATCCCGACTCGTTCGAGTACCTGCGCGACGTCCAAAAACTCCTCTTCTCGCTTCAATATCAAGCGGCGATGCGCCCGTTGCCCGAAGGCGCCCCCATCGCCGTCTCTCCCTACGGCACAAAATCCGCGACGTATTAGTCCAACTGCGGTCTGACGCGGCGAATAACCGCCCCCAAAACCTGAGAAAACCCCAAAAAACAATACCGGCGCAAAGCGCCGAGAGCCGTCGGCGAAAGACGACGGGGGCCGAGCAAGGCGAATAACCGCTCCTAAAACCTAAAGAAAAGCTCCAAAAACAATACCGGCGCGAAGCGCCGAGAGCCGTCGGCGAAAGACGACGGGGGCCGAGCAAGGCGAATAACCGCCCCTAAAACCTGAGAAAAACTCCAAAAACAATACCGGCGCGAAGCGCCGAGAGCCGTCGGCGAAAGACGACGGAGGCCGAGCAAGGCGAATAACCGCCCCTAAAACACACGAACAACGCTGAACAAAAACCGTCCGGCCAATCGTAAAACCAACCCCAAATCCCCCTGAACAAATATCGTCGCCTTATCGTCCTTCCTTATCAAACGGCTGTTCTTTCTGCTTGTTAATAACGTAGTTGTAGACTCTCCAGAAATAACCGTCCGTATCGATAATCGAAACGTTTCCGCCGGACGTCCACACAGGTCGATCTTGAAAATAACCCGCTTTGCGCAACGCGAGGGTCGCGCTCGATTTGATTTGCGAAAGAATAACTTTCGACTTAGTTTCGCGAGGAACCGCTATTAGCACATGGACGTGATTGTCGAGAACGTTGAGCGCGTGGATTTTACATCGGCGGTAATCGGCTTCCGCGCGAATTGCGTCAAATACGATTCGACGCTCAGGCGTCGTCAGTCTGACCGCGTCGTGTTTGCATCGTCGACGTTCGCCTCTTTCCACCGAGGAGTTGGGCGGCACGAACGATCCGTTAGAAGCCCAGGAACCGCGACTGTCGCCATGAAGCCACGAACCGTAAGTTGTAAACGTTATGTGGTAAGATTGACGATCCTCAGGAGGGCGCGGGTTGGACATTTTGTTTCGGGGGCTGTTATAAATGTTGTTTCAGCGTTTTTCTGGAATCCTTGGGACGGTTGTTCGCCATGCGCGGCCTCCGTCGTCTTTCGCCGACGGCTCTCGGCGCTACGCGCCGGTTCATGCGTCTTGGCTTCGCCCCAGTTGCCTGCAGCGTCCGGACGACTTCGCGCCCTACCGCTTGCGGCTCTTATAAATCCATGCGACGCCCAGCGCGTCGTTATCGCAGGCGTCGAATAACGCGCCGCGTTCCCGCCGCAGGCGAAGCGCCGGTTCTCTTATTCAGGCCATGTTATCGTTTTTCCAGCCGCGTCGGGGTTTTTATCGATAAGTCTTTCAATAAACGCAAAGATCATGTTGACGAAATCCTTGTCGGTTTTGCGATCGACGCATTGACCGAAATAGTCCCAGACGACGACGTTGGAACGCGGTTTGCTAACGTCGAAGCATAATTGTTTGTCTCCGTCGGCGTCGTAAAAGGCCAGGTAGCGACGAGGAAGCGCGCTTTCTTTTCGGAGTCTTAGCGTCAGATCCGCCGCGTTGCAGGCGAAATCGAATTGGCGCGGATCGTCGTAACATATTCCGTAGAAGACCTTCCCGTTATAAATAAGATAGCCGAATTCGCTCAGGAACCGTCGATAATCGTCCGGCAATTTAACGCGCAGAACTCTTTCCAATTCGTCAATCGACTCCCGCGACGCCGACCGTTCTCCAAGAATCCTCGGAAACAGGAATTTATTGACGTCGACGAAGAAGATCAGGTCGTCTATCGTATAACGCCGCGTCTGTTTTGCCGCGTTTTTGTTCATTCTCCAACCCATTACGACAAATAGCTTTCCGTTTAATCTCGTCTTATTGTTCCGACCGTTGCTCGTCGACGTCGGCAAAGAATCTTCGTTTCCAAGGCAGATTCGTCGAGACGTTTCTCAAAAACAAGTAGAAATCAAAGTCTTCCGGCTCCGCCATCGGAGTGAAGTCGAACACGAACTCCTGACAAAAATTGCGATACCGTCGTTTATAGACGCATTGATTTCCGCGACTTACGATAACTTCTCTTGTCCAACGCTTTTCGTTCCCTTCGGCGATGGTTTCTTTTTGCAACACGACAATACGCAACTCGTCGAAATTGTAAACGCAATCGTTCAACAGCAGACGCAAACGCTCGTCGTCCCGATAAAACACAATCAAGTCGCCGTCAAAATCCGAATAAAAACCGAACGTCTTTTTCGACAATTCCTTTTTATCGTCGACGGGAGCCAGACGACGCGTTTCAGGGTCGTACAGACTACGTTCGCCGCGTCTGTAAAAGGCGCTAACCAACAACATCGGAAAACCAAATCCTTTCCGCCAATTTCATGACGCCGCAAACTAAGGAAACTGTTCGACGACGACGTCGCATCGTTGACGACGACTCTTTTCGTATTGCTCCAACGTCTTGTCAATAAAAGATTCCAGAGCTTTTTGAGGCGTTTCTCCCGTTCCATAAAGAGGATCAAAACCTGAGTCGTCCTCGAAGTCAAAGAAAACGTTGCAATGCGCCCAATATTCGGAATCGAACGCCTTCCAAATCGACACGACGATATATTCAAGCGAAAAATTCGGAAGACGAATTAGATATTGATCAACTTTCCTGCGACGCCCCGCTAACTTATCGATAATATTCTTGTCAGTCATGTTCGTTCAGAAACGATAATGAGGCAAAAACTCCAATTCGTATTCGTCGAACGAAGGATCTTTGCCGAATTCCAACATTATTGACAATAACTGTTTAACAGCGTCTTCTTCAGTCTCCATATTGTCGACGTCAAAGACGACCGTTGATCCGTCGCTCTTACGACGGTAACAGGCGTCTGTTCTCGCTCGAAACCTGCCGTTCTGATCTTCGTAAGTCTTTATGTTGTAGTATGGAAAGTCCAATTCCGACGTTCCCAAACAGTCCATACGATACTGCGCGACGCATTTCTCGATCTTTTGAATCGGCGTCCTTTTAATCGTTTTCCACCACTCCATTCCATCCTCCGCACGCGTTTACAGAACAGCCGTCGTTTCAAGACGTCTTACTTGCCGTTCGAGTTCAAACAAGACGTCTCGAACCTTCGTCTTCACCGCTCCTGAATCTCTTCTTCCGGACGCTTAAAGACGCCGATATCGCCCTGCGGCAAGACGGGTTGCGTGCAGTAGTGCAGCGGGTCGACGCAACCTTCCGGGAAGAGGTCCGAATGATATAAACGTTGCAATTCAAGAATCGCGTCGACGCACGTTTGCGTGTTTTCGTTTCCGCGAACGTTGCGCTCGTATTCGAGCAGACAGCGGCAGTAGAACTGACGCCAGCGCCAGCAGTCGCGCAATTTGGGAACTATTTCCAAATCGATTTTGACCGCGAGTTTCATCGCGTCGAGCGCGGCCGCCGTATATTCCGGATTACGGTCTTTTAAGACGAGGATAGCCTCCAGATCGCGGCACAAAGCGACGAAATCTTCCGGATCGGCGCCCGCAAGCTCGTACCGCGCGTACTCTCGAAGGGAGTCTTCGGCGCTCTCGTTACGGAAATAGAACCCTGACTCGATAATTTTGTTAATATCTTCAAACGGGCCTTCCGAATAGAGCATGCATCCGTCGACATGGCCGCGAACCTGTTCCCAAAGCTCGGTAAAACGCCTCGGTTGCGGCGTGGCGCCGAATCCGCCCCACGGGAATCGACCCTGCATGCTAATCTCGGGGAACGTAATGAGTTTATGCCCTTCCGGCAACGCGTGTTCGAGCGGATATTTCGGAAAGTCGGCGTGCGCATCCGCGAGGATATACGGAACTTCCGGATGATCTTTGACCCATTCCCAAACCGCTTCAAATTCGTCTTCGTGATACGTCCACGTCGACAAAATGAATTTCTGATCCGGCGCAAATTCGTCGTTGACCATTTTGCAATACCGCGCGGCGCATTTCAAAAAGCCGTTGGTCGCCCACGGGCCGCATTGTTCGCACTCGCATCCGCCCTCGTCGAAGGGCCACCAGCACGTGAAGTCCGTCTGAGCGCCGTCAAACGACGCGAAAATCGCTCGCGTCAGTCGATCCAGGTACTCCGTTCCGCCGGGCTTGGAAGGACACGCGTTAATCCCGTTGTTGCCGCGTTTGGGATCGACGTTCGGCGTCCCTTTAAGTTCCTCGGGCATATCGAGACACGCCTGATTGATACAGTCCAGCCCCGTAAAAGAAAGCCCCAGACGTTTCGACGCGGCGCGTATCGTCTTCACGCCGTCGACCGCCTGACGCCAGTCTTCCGAAGCCGGGTCAAGATTCAAATTGACGACGGGAACGGAAATCGTCGCGATCGCGTTAAATCCCCACAGAGCGAGATCTTCGACATAGCGTTCGAGTTCTTCGTTCGACGCCATGTGGTACCAGTTGTGGAAATGGCGCGCGAAATAACAGCACCGAAACGACGCGTCCGGCTTTTCGCGAATCGTAAGTTCCGGAACCGTAAACGAATCGGCGCCGTACTCAAGCGAGCGTAGCAACTTGCCCGACGCGAAGATCAGGCCGGGAAAAGAGCCGGCGCGAAGCGTCGCGTCGGTTCCGCTCGTTTCCAGCGAATATTCCTCCGGCTCGAAACTCAAGTCGATCGCGTAGGACAAGTTAAGTTCGCCCGACGCAACGCGTTCGGAAACGCGCTGTTTGACGATCTTTTCGACGATCGCGCCTTGATCTTCGGAAACGCCCGCGAACTGAAAATTCAGCCGCAACGGCTCCGCGGCGACAAGAAAAGCGGCGACGCTCCAAAACGCCAGCGCCGCGGCGAAAGAAATCGTTCGTTTCATCATAAAGTCTCCTCCAACGCGTTTTACCGTTCCCTGATTTCTTCTTCCGGGCGTTTGAAGACGCCGATTTCGCCTTGCGGCAAGACGGGCGTCACCCAGGGATGTTGAGGATCGACGCATCCTTCCGGGAAGAGGTCCGAATGACACAAACGTCGCAACTCAAGGATCGCGTCGACGTACGTTTGCGTGTTCTGGTTCCCGCGAACGTTGCGCTCGTATTCGAGCAGACAGCGGCAGTAGAACTGACGCCAGCGCCAGCAGTCGCGCAACGTCGGCAAAATCGACGCGTCGATTTTGACCGCGAGTTTCATCGCGTCGAGCGCGGCCGCTTCATATTCGGGATTCTTCTCCTTCAACACAAGAACCGTCTCCAAATCGCGGCACAAGGCGACAAAATCTTCCGGATCGGCGCCCGCAAGCTCGTAGCGCGCGTATTCGCGAAGCGAGTCTTCGGCGCTTTCGTTACGAAAATAGAACCCCGACTCCATAACTTTGTTAACATCTTCAAACGGGCCTTCCGAATAGAGCATGCATCCGTCGACATGGCCGCGAACCTGTTCCCACAGCTCGGTAAAACGCCGGGGTTGGGGCGTCGCGCCAAATCCGCCCCACGGGAATCGGCCCTGCATGCTAATCTCGGGGAACGTGATGAGCGTATGTCCCTCCGGCAACGCGTGTTCGAGCGGATATTTCGGAAAGTCGGCGTGCGCGTCCGCCAGAACGTACGGAACTTCCGGATGTTCCTTGACCCAATTCCATGCGGCTTCAAATTCGTCTTCGTGATACGTCCACGTCGACAAGATAAACTTCTGATCGGGCGCGAATTCGTCGTTGATCATTTTCGAATAGCGCGCGGCGTATTTCAAAAAGCCGTTGGTCGCCCACGGGCCGCATTGTTCGCATTCGCACCCGCCCTCGTCGAAAGGCCACCAGCATGTAAAGTCCGCCTGCGCGCCGACGAACGAGCCGAACACCGTTCGAATCACGCGATCCATATACTCCAGCCCGGCGGACGT
>JAFZNK010000265.1 GCA_017550965.1 Thermoguttaceae bacterium | reverse complement strand
CGATTGAGTTTTGTGTCGACAGAGAACTCGTCGAAGTCGCAATAAACGCGCTTCTGACGCCTAGACTGCGTCTTTAAAGTTTCCGTAACGTCGACTTTTCCGCGCGGCGACGCAAGTTCAATACGGCGTCAACAAGTTGCATTCCGGAAATCTCTATCAAATATTCTCTTACGTCAAGAATCAACAATGGACGAACAAGTCCCGACGGGTCTCGGGCCTGCTTCTGTACGCGCGCACGGACGAAGACGTTCTCCCGGAGGGAGACTACGTGATCGCGGGAAACAGAATCGCCGCGCGGTCGCTCGACTTGAACGCCGAATTTTCCAGGATTTGCGAACAGCTCAACGCGATTGTCTACGACTTTGCGCTCAATTGACGCGTCTTCCCGGTATCTCAAAAAAAGACGTCTTGAAAATAGTTGATAAATCTGGAAAAGAATCCCGGATTTGCCAACTTTTTTATTGATATTCCTTCGAAAAACGATATAATGACGACAAATTCAGAAACGAATCCCAGATTTGCCGTAACGGAGTTTTGGCGATGGAATATATCAAACGAGCGATTGAAGACGTCGTTTTGCGTTTGAATAAGACGTTTAAATGCGTTCTGATAACCGGCGCGCGACAAACAGGAAAAACGGAAACGATTAAAAAACTCTTTTCCGACAAGAAATACGTTCCGATCGACGATCCGTTTATCGAGGATTTAGCGAACAACAATCCGAACATGTTCATGACGCTGAATCAGCCGCCCGTCGTTTACGACGAGGTTCAGCGCGCGCCGGGGTTGTTCCGTTATATTAAAATCGCCTGCGACGAGTCCAAAGACGTCGGCTTGTTCTGTCTTTCCGGTTCTCAACCGTTTGAATTAATGGAAAAAGCGACCGAGTCCCTCTTCGGAAGAGTTGGAATTGTCGAAATCGCCCCGTTGTCTCAGCGCGAAATAGACGCCGATCCCTTTAACGTGCCCTTTTTGCCGACGATGGACTACGTCTTGAAAAGGAACGCGACGGCGAAAGCGCCGAAGAACGTTTGGGAAAGAATTCATCGGGGAGGGTACCCCGCGCTGCAGGATCCGACGGTCGATTGGGGCGTATTCTTTTCCAGCTACGTCAAGACTTATCTGGAAAGAGACGTTCGCCAAACGACCGCCGTGCGCGATCTGAACAGCTTTCGACGCTTTATGGTCGCCGTCGCGGCAAGAACCGGTCAGATCGTCAATTACAGCTCAATCGCCAACGAAATTGGAAAAGATCAAACGACGGTAAAAGCGTGGATTTCCATTTTGGAAGCGTCCGGCGTCGTTTATTTGCTCAAGCCGTTTGCGCCGAACGTCTTAACGCGAGCGATTAAAACGCCGAAACTCTATTTTCGCGACACGGGGCTGGCCGCGTATCTTACGCGATGGCTGACTCCCGAAACGCTTGCGACCGGCGCGATGAGCGGCGCGTTCTTTGAAACGTTCGCCGTTTCGGAGATTTTAAAATCCTACTCGAACAGGGGCCTCGATTATCGCTATTGCGTTTCCTATTACCGAGGTCGCGACAAGAAAAAACGCAGGAAGAACGGGGAGGAAGTCGCCGTCGAAAGCGAAATCGACCTGATCCTCGAAGAGAACGGCGTTCTTTATCCCGTGGAGATCAAACGGAGCGCGACTGTCGACCCCGACCAAGCTTCCGCGTTTGCAGTCCTCGAGAAAGTCAACGACAAAAAACGCGGATCCGGCGCCGTCATCTGCGACTGTCCGCATCCCGGCGCGTTGAGAGACAACGTGTTGCAGATCCCCGTTTGGTTTATATGAGCGGTCGGAGATTACGACGAGGGAGAACAAAGAGTTGCGTTGATTATTGTTTTCCACTCTAAACCGACTTCAATGCCAACTACTGAGCGTCTGCTAAGTTCACTTTCATCGTCCGTTTGACTGCACACATCAGAGGTAGACTTTACCAAGAATCTTATCGAAGACTTTTTGAAACTTAGCTTTTTCAAAAAGACCTTCTCTGAGAACGTTTTTTTCCGATGTGTACGACGAAATAGGCAGCCGACTTGACGAATTGGGCTCTAATTGTTGTCTGTGCCTGCGACATAGGCGGATATAGGCGCCTATTGATTGTCGCTCTAACTGTTCAATTTCGTAGTAGATCGCGTCTTACCTTGAGAAATGACGATGACATATGATGGGAAACCATAATGACGCAAAGCGCCTTAAAGACGGAGAAAACAAAATAAGTGCTGACACCCACGGATTGCCGGTTTATTATGTTGAACCAAAAATATCTTCCGGAAACAATATTTCCAAGTACATTCAGAAATTTGAGAATTGTGAGAAAAACAACCTATGACAGTTTTTGAAAATGTGCTATAATGGAAGTATAACTTCTTTGATAGAAAGAGAATAGAATAATGATAAAGATTGTAAATCTGCCAAAAGAAGACACGCCAAAAGATTACTTTCGTCCTCCTTTTTTTATTATTGACGGAGATGATTTTCTAATAAAACCCGTCGAACAAGAGCCTTATGGATATGCCGCTCCGATAGGAATTTTTGACAAAGAAGGACGTGTTTTTGAAATTCATGACAAGCCGACGGTAACACCGCTTTATTTGGCAACAGACGTTCATTATTATGCGCGACAATCTTTTTTTAAAGATCGCAATGGGAATTCTTTTGAATGTGAACCGTTTTCTATCACCTGTGTTGATCCGCGCGTGATAATGGCACGAATATTGACATGGTGGGCGTTTCCAGACGATGATGAGTTCGATGAGATAGAGAAAGGTTTGACTCCTTTGCCAACAATAGAGCAAGCTGAGAAATGGTTAGAAATTAATCGTTTCAAAGGGGCGAATCGAATAGGGGAAGACGGATGTCCTGGGTACTGGATGGATCAGTCTGCCGTGTTAAGAAATGTGCCCGATAAAATACAAGCGATTCATGAAAGGCACGAAAGAGAGCGAGGATAGAGCAATGTGGTTATTTTGCAAACACGGTTTTTTCAGCGCGGTTCAGAACTTCAACGATTCCAATTTGATTCACGTTCGGGCGAGGTTTAAAGGCGATCTCGAGCGGCTCTGCAAGACGTATCAGGTTGAGCCAAAAGTCGTCGGCATACCGAATACGGACTATCCGTTCCGAATGGACTTTGAACGCGCCAAGTGGGCGGAGATCGTCAGGAGCGAAGCCGAGTCGATCGATTACGAGAACTTCAAAAACGCCGTCCACGACGGGACGCTGCGCGACTCGGCGTATATGGGCGTTTGGAACGTTATGCGGCGATTTCAGGATTAGCGGAGCTATTCCCCTTGGCGCGAGCGCGTTCCGTCGACGCCGACGTATTCGAGATATTCGCGTTCTTTCGCGTGCATGATCGGCGCGTCTTCGGGCGTATGGTCGTCGTAACCGACCAGATGGAGCGCGCCGTGGATCGCGTAGAGGAGCAGTTCGTTTTCCGGGGGCCAGTCGTAATACTGAGCGAATTCGACGGCGACGTCCGAGCAAATCGCGATGTTGCCTTCCAGTCGGGTCGGATCGGAGCGATCGTCGAGTCCAAAGGCCAGCACGTCGGTCGGGTAGTCGTGTCCGAGGAACTCGACGTTGATTTTATGCATCGGCTCCGCTTCCAGGACGATCAGCTCGATTTTTCCGGAGACCACGCCCGCGTCCGTGAGGATTTTGCGCAACGCGCGTTCGATTCGCTCGAAATCGACGTTTAACAGGCTCTGTTCGTCGGAAAATTCAAAGTCGACGCCGTTCATCGCCGCTACTTCTCCGACGCGTTTTGGAACCCGAAATTCGCGCGCACAATTCCGCTTTGATCGGTCGGCGCGAGGACGGTCGTTCCTTCGGACGAGGACCCGTCGCGGCGGTCTTTAACTTCTTTGTTTTCTTTTTGTTCCGCTTTGTCCGCCGGCTTGTTGTAGTCTTTGTCCGGATACTTGACGCGCGTGTGCTTGCTCGCGAGCAGCGTCGACACGAGGCTTTGTTCGACGACATGAATTTCGCCGAGCGTAAGGCCGGAGTCGTTGAACTGACCGTCTTCGATACGCGCTTCGGACAACTTGCGCACGAGGTTTTCGACGCGGCGCGGCGTCCATTCGGGCAAGCTGCGGCTCGCGCTTTCGACGGCGTCGGCGAGCATAAGAATCGCGGCCTCTTTCGTTTGCGGAATAGGGCCGGGATATCGGAACGGCGCTTCGTCGAGCGCGGGCGCGTCGGGGTCTTTTTCCTGCGCCGCCGCGACCGCCTTTTTATAGAAGAAACTCACGAGCATCGAGCCGTGATGCTGTTCGATAAGATCGACGATTTGTTTGGGGAGTCGATAGCGTTTGCCCAGGTCGACGCCGTCTTTGGTATGCGCGACGATGACCAGCGCGCTCATACGCGGCTCAAGGTCGTCGTGAATGTTGTAGTCCTTTTGATTCTCGGTGAAATGCTCCGGCTGCAGCATCTTGCCGACGTCGTGGAAGTACGCGCCGACGCGAATGAGCGCCGATCGCGCGCCGATCGCTTCCGCCGCCGGTTCCGCCAGCGCCGCTGTCTGAATAGAATGGCTGTAAGTCGCCGGAGCGCGTCGGTTAAGTTCGAGCAAGAGCGGATGGGAAGGATTACTGTATTCGAGCAGACGCATTGGCGTCAGAATACCGAACAGGCGTTCGAAGAGCGGAAGAATCCCCGCGGTGAAGAACCCCGCGAAGAAACACCAAAGCGCGCAGACGCCCGCCGCCAAAACGACGTCCGAGAACGTGTCGTTGGCGTATTCGACGATTAGCGTGAACATAAAGCCCGCGAGCGCGGCGCACAGCGCCACGGCGAACAGCTGCGTTCTCGTGCGGACGTTGCGCGACGCGAGCGACACGATCGCGCCCGTGCCGACGAAGACGATGAACTCGTTGATGCCCGAACACCCGGAATAGTTGAGCGTGAGCGCGACGATCGTTCCAAACGCGACGGCGATTTCCCAGGTCGTCGCGATCGCCGTAAGCTGCACGAAAACCAGGAACGGAGCGATTTCCCGAAGCGGCTCGCCGGTTGGGGGCAGGACCTGCAAAACGCGACCGATCCCGATGAAGGCGACCATAACGGCGAGGAACGAGCCGATTTGGGCGAGCGTCTGACTGCTGACGGGGCCCGACCGAGTCACGAGCGCTTTGTTGCGGAACAAAATGAACGCGCCGATCGTCAGGAAGAAGAAGAGCGAGTCAAACGCGAGAAATCGAAGCGCTCGAGCATGCCACGGACGCTGTTTCATCAGCTCGGCGTGTTCGGCGCTTAGAAGCCGCAACGACTCCTCGTCGAGAACGCGGCCCGCCTGAACGAGCGTGTCGCCGGGCTCAAAATCGAGGTATCTGTTTTCAACCTCGAGTTCGTTTCGATCTCTTGCTTTGTCCGTTTCCACGACGTCGTAGTCGAGCGTGTCGGGGACGGTGTTTTTGATCTTATTGGAAAGATAGGCGACGACTTCGAGGTTGTCGATTCTTTCTTTAAGAATCGTTTTGACGTTGTAGCCGCTTCCAAGAAGCGCTTCGGACGCCTGCTCCTGACGCGCCGTTTTGGGGTCGGAACCTTTCTCGTAAACTTTAATATAAATCGTTTTATTAACGACGTCGTCGTTTTGGTCGACGTCCTGAGCTGTTCTGAGAGAACGAAGGACGCCCTTCTCGCGATACGGTTTGAACGCCTCGTCGAGGGTCGCGCGAAACTGCAGGAGCCCTTCGTCTTCGGCAAAGTAGGAACGAAGAACTTCAAAGACTTGCGCGAGCGCGTTTTCGGGCGACTTGGGAGAAAGAAAACCTTTGAGAAATTTCTGACTGCCTTCGGAACAATTGGAGAAATCGGATTCTTCAAGAACAAGAGCCAGGCCGTTGATGAGTTCGCCTTCGTAGTCGTCGAGTTTAGAGGGATCGTTGACGTAATAGGGAAGCGTTTTGAGCCTTACTTCGTTCCTTTCCGCCTGAGTCAGGTCGGGGCTGTGCACGCGGAACGGCGTCTGACAGACGATGTTGCGTTCGTTTCTAACCCCTAATTTATAAGGAATAGGAACGTCCCACGCGCAACAGATAATCGAAACGAACAACGCGGCGACGAGAACAAGCCCCGCCTTTTTGAACCCGTCGTCCTCGTAAAGCGCTCGGGACGTTTTTTCGATCAGATTGTCGTAAGAGACGCGCGCCGCGACGCGTTGAGCGCGGGTGCGTATTCGATTGTTTGGCGAAGGAGCTGACATCAGACGGTTTCTCCTTGTAACGAGAGCGCGGGCGATTCGCGGCGACTTGAATAGTCGTTGTCTTCGTCGTCGTATTCGTACGCGTCGACGATCCTCTGAACGAGAGGATGCCGCACGACGTCCGAACGCCCCAGCGTCAGGAATTTGATACCGGCGACGTTTCCGAGACGTTCAAAAGCGTCGACGAGTCCGTTTTTGACGCGCCGCGACAGGTCCGATTGCGAAGCGTCTCCGCAGACGACGACGCGGGAGCCGAACCCCATGCGCGTTAGAAACATTTTCATTTGAGAGACGGTCGTGTTTTGCGCCTCGTCCAGGATGATATACGCGTCGTTGAGCGTTCGGCCGCGCATATACGCCAGCGGCGCGAGCTCGACGCGCGAATCTTCGATAAATTGTCGGAGCATGTCCGCCTGCGTCATATCCGACAGCGCGTCGAAGAGCGGGCGCAGGTACGGGTTGATTTTTTCGGCCAGATCGCCGGGCAGAAAGCCGAGATTTTCGCCAGCCTCGACCGCGGAGCGCGCCAACACGATCTTGCGCGCTCTTCCCAGTCGCAGCGCTTCGACGGCGCACGCGGCGGCAAGGTAGGTTTTTCCCGTTCCGGCGGGGCCGGCGCAGAAGACGATTTCATGGTCGCGCATCGCTTCGCAATATCGCGCCTGACCGGCGGTTTTCGGACGGATCGTTCTTCCGCCGTAGACTTCAAACGGACGCGAGACCGAGATTTTCTGGCCTTGCATGACTTCGTCGATCGCGCGATTGACGTCGTCTTCGGAGAGCGGTTCGCCGTCGCGATCCACCCAGCGTTGAAGTTGTTCGAGCAAATAGGCGCATTTTCTCGCGGAGTCCGCGTTTTCAGAACGAACGATCAATTTGCCGTTTTCGGCGTCGACGACGACGCGAACGCCGAGCGCTTTACGAATCTTTCTCAGATGCGCGTCGCTGGAGCCGAGCGCCCTTTGCAGAACGCGCGCGCTCAAGACGACTATTGAAACTTCTTCCATAGGGCGTCCTTAAAAGGGCTGCGCGTCCGCCAGAATCTCGCGTTGAAGCGCGGCGATATGCGCGTTTCCTTTTTTCGCGAGCGCAAGAAGCGCGGCTAATTGTTCGTCGTCGAAAACGCTCTCTTCGCCCGTGCCCTGGATTTCGACAAAGCGGCCCCGACTGGTCATGACGACGTTCATGTCGACTTCCGCGGCGGAGTCTTCGACGTAGCATAAGTCGAGCATAGGCTGACCTTCGACGATTCCCACGCTCACGGCGGAGACGGAATCGCGGAGGGGGTAGACGTTCGGGTCAGGGAGCGCGTCGCGAATCGTCGCGATCGCGTCGACAAGCGCGACGTAGGCGCCGGAAACGCAGAGCGTGCGCGTTCCTCCGTCCGCCTGAAGCACGTCGCAGTCGAGATAGATAGTTCTCGGACCGAGCGCCTGGGCGTCGAAGACGGCGCGAAGCGAGCGCCCGATAAGACGCTGAATCTCCGTCGCGCGACCGTCCGGACGATCCTGGCGCGGCTTGCGTTGCTTCGTGCTTCCCGGCAACATGCGGTATTCGGCGGTGAGCCAGCCTCGGGTCGGAACGACGCCTCCGCGTTTCATCCAGTCGGGGACGTCGTCGACGACGCTCGCCGTGCATAAAACGACGGTGTTTCCGGAGGAAATGAGAACGCTGCCCGACGCGTTGGTGAATCCGCGTTGAATTTTAATTTCGCGCGTCTGATCGTAAGCGCGTCCGTCGCAACGTTGATATGAAGACATGGCTGTTCCCGGTAGTTCGTCGGCTGTTCTGTAGTTTGCGTTTCGAGGCCCTATTCATTCTCGCGCGATAACGTCGCGCATGGCGAAGACCGTCCACGATTCAAATCGTTCCGGGGCTTCGTCGATTTCCGCGAGCAGTTCTCCGACTTCGCGGAACCTCGCTTCGAGCAAGTCGGGCTCGTTCGAGCGCAATTTCGGCGCGTCGAGTTCGACGCGGCATACGACGCCCAAATGGACGGAGCCGACCTCCGTCGAGTCGTCGTTGACCAGACCGACGCGCGCGAACGACGCAATATTCGCGTCGAGCGAAACTTCTTCGGCGATTTCGCGCTTCGTTCCGGCGTCGAACGCGTTTTCGGCGTCCCCAAGGTCGCCGTCGTTGACGTGTCCGCCGATTCCGACGCTCCATTTCGATCGGAGCCGCGCTTCGCCCTGGCCCTTGCCGCGACGGTACGCGAAGACGAGGCGTTTGCCGTCCTGCTCGCACGTGAAGACGACGTACGGGATCAACTGCTTGAAGTTCGGATCAAGCTCGGCGTCGCCGCGGCGCATGAATCGCGTCGCGCCCGGCGCGAACAGCGGATCGTATCGATCGAGCGATTCGGTTAAAACGCCCTGAAACGTTCCGATCGAGCGGAAAAGTTCAGTCGGCGCGACAAGGACGCGTTCGTCTTCTTTGGAGCTCATGGGTTGGCCGAAAGGGTCGGTTGGGTCAAAAATCTTTCCCAATTATACCGGTTTTCCGCAGGGGTTCAAGAGAGCCGGAAAGGGGGTCGGCCGCCGGGCGAGAAACGGCAAGAAAATAGAAAACGAGACGACGCGAGCGAAAGGAACGCATAGAAAAACTCGCGGCGTCTCGTTAGAGGGTCTGCTTGCGCCGACCGTTTATTTGATCGAAGCGTCGGATCCCGCCGACGCCGTCAGCGGAACGAATCCGCCTTGTTGCGGAGCGACGAAAATCGGGACGCCCTGCTGCTGCACGGGGGCTCCGACAAGTTCGACGTTCGAGCGGCGAACCGTCGGATCGGCGATCGTGCGCTTGGGAAGCCGGACGACTTCCGACTCTTTGGGCTCTTCGCCGTTGGCGCTTCCGTTCCAATTGACGATGCAGACGATTTCGGCGCCTTCAAGCGCGCGGCGTCGCAACGCGTCGATCGCGGCGTTGAACGCTTCTTCTTCGCGTTCGTACGCGGCGACCGTCTGAGGATCGGGGCCGGGATCGTAGCCGGCGGGCAAGACGCCGTTCGAGGCGGCGTAAACCTGAGCCTGACGCGCGCCCCAATACGACAGCGGAGCCTGCGCGTTAGGATTGGGCGCGGGGCTGAGCACGTATTGCGCCGTCTGGCCGTCGGGCGTTTGCGCCATGACGACTAACGGGACTTGCGGAGCGACGTATTGAGGAATCGTCTGCTGCTGAACGGCAAGTTGAGCCGCCTGATCCGGCTGCATGACGGGAATCGCGGCGACGTTGGGCTGAACCTGAGCGGGAGCGACTTGCGCGTTGGGCGCCGCGGCGAGTTGGACTTGCGCCGCGGCCTGCGCGACGTAAGGATTAAGCGACGCGGAAGACTGAGCCTGCGAGAGCTCCTGATCCAGAATCGCGGAGGGTTCGATCGGCGCGGCCACCTGCGAGATTTCCGTTTCGGACTTGGTTTGTTCCGCGACGGAATCTTCGACGGCCGGGAAGTCTTCGACGTCCATTTTGAACGATTCGTTGAGAGAAGGCGTCGCTTTCTCCTCAGACTCGGACTTCTCCTGCGCCAGGACGGTTTCTTCGAGAACTTCGTCCGGGTCGGGGAGCGGCTCGTCTTCCTGACGAGGCGATTTCTTTTCGTCGAGGACCCGGTCGGCTTTTTGTTTTTGAGCGAGATCGGATTTGCGATCCGACTTGTCCGAAAGACGATTCATGACGAAATCGACTTCCTGTTGCGACGCGGAAACGTCGAATTTGCCGGCGAGCTGATCGCGATAGACTGCGGAGAGATTGCGGTTGGAAAGGAGCGCCTGCGTTACGACGGACGTCGGGATGACGACGCATTCGTCCGACGATTCTCCGCGCGAGCACAGGCCAGCGAAGTACAGGCGTCCGTTGCGTCGGACGTAACATCCGGTTCCCTCGGCGCGGGGTCTGCCCTCGAGCTGGTCGTAAACGAGCGAATTGTTCTCCGAAGCGCCGTCGCGACGGTAGAAGCGGCGTTGGTCGACCGCGAGGACTTCGTGGGCGACGACGACGAGTTTTTCGCCGACGCGCGCGTATTCGAACGCGTCTTCTCCCACTTTCATCGCCGCCTGTTTGGGCGCGAACGCCACTGGGGCCGCGGGACGCGAGACGCGCGCCGCCACGAACGCCACCCCGATTTGAGGATCGTTATAGACGCATTGCCCGATCGACTCCTCGGAAGTTTCTTCCATCGGCGAATAGGTTCTTACGGCGACGCTCGGCGGGTTCTTGTCGACGTCGATATCGTCGAAGAGTGTCGACGAAACGACGAACAGAACCTCTTGATAGTCGGAGTTGTAATGAATGGCCACGCCCGTGCCTTCGCGATCGATTTTGCGCTTCGGGCTCGACACGTAGACGTTGGCGGTCGCCGCTTCAAGACGCGTTCGACCGATGGCGTCGGACATTTCCCTGAGTTGTTCGTCGGTCGGACTGGGATCGATTTCGACCGTTCCTCTTCTGGACGACCTGGAGCTCTCTTTCGACTGGCCGCGCACCGTCGCGGAGTCGGAGTTCGTCGGGCGGAAAAGCAAACCGAAGAAGGGACGGCGAGGCTCCGGAACGCGAACGCGCGGACGACGCGCGACTTCGATCTTTCCCTTGACGAACATCGTCATGAGCTCGACGCGAACCTGGTCGACTTGCTCGTTGCGAACGACGAATCGGTCGTATTCGCGACCGTCGACGAGAAGGACGTACGTCGGGAGTTCGACGACGCGAAATTCGCGGATGAGTTCGTCTCCTTCGCGACCCGGTTCGACGCGTTGGATCGGATAGTTCTTGCGCCGCATCTCGTTGATAAGCCCGACGGTTTGCTCGCATTTCGAATCGTTGCGATCGGCGAACTCGAGCAACGTGAGCCGCTCGGAAAATTCCGAGGTCGTCGGCGCGTCTGTTATAGAGACGGCGTCCGTGGCGCGCGCGCCGGGAGAAACGGCTCCCAAAGCCGCGCATAACGCGCACAGGACGATGAAACGTCGCAACATCATTGCGCTCCTTTTTGCAATTTTTACGACAAAAAAACACGTGCCGCGTCGCTCGTCAATCGAGCGTCGTAACGCGGCGTCGCCTCGACAAAAAGCGGATTCTGTCAAAGCGTCCTATGGACGATAGCGTTTTTCCGCAAGGAGCGCAAGGGGAATATTGACTAAGGGCGAAACGGCTTAGCGCGCGAAGTCGACGCTATAGAAAAACGCGCTTTCCGGGGCGACGTCCCCTTTGTCGTAGAGGTCGGCGGGGGAGTCGAGCGGGACGTTATCGAGAATTTTAAACGTCGCCCTGGGCGGATCGCCGTCTTTGAAGAATTCGACCGGGATCGCGAGTTGCAGTTTGTTCTCTTCGAGCGACCAGCGCGCGCCGCGTCGATTGTCCCGCGTCGACCATGCGGGCGACTCCTTTGCGCTCTCGTCGAACGTCTCGGCGGAGACGGTTCCGTCGCATTGGTAGGTTCGCCCGACGAGCAGGTCGGCGCCGCGCCAGCCGGTCGTCAGGTCGTCGTCGACGTCCAGCGCGACGCACAGCCCGTCGGGGAGTTCCGGCGCGATCGGCTCGCGCGTCTCGACGTAAACGTAAACGAAGCGCTCGTCGCGCGCCGTCTTGGTCAGGACAATATCGTCGCGCCCGGAGTCGTTTGTATAATACGCGCCCCCCGAGCCGGGAAAATCGCGCCGCGCCGTCTCGCCGACGTAGTCGCGAAAACCCGGTTCGACCGACTCCCATTGCGCGAACCCCGCGCTCAGGTCGATCGTTTTTCGCGGCGCCGGCGCGGGCGGCCTGGGCGCGCCTTTATATTGACGAATTCGGTCGACCGTCTGCAAATAGTACGCGTCGACGCGCTTCGACGAACGCGTCGGCTCGACGTCGCGGCTGTACTCGTAGTTATATTGGTCGACGAACGCGTAGATCGGCTCGACTTCGTTGGTTTCCGGATTGAGCCAGGGGACCTTCCAGCGTCCGGCGATCCATTCGTTCCAGCCCGTTATCATGACGAACGGCGGGTCGAGCTCGTACGCGCGCTCCCATTGCTGGGCGTAATTCAGCCCGAGGTCGGGCGCGTCGCGTCGTTCTTCCGCGCCCCAGACGAACGAACGTCCGCGCGCCGTTCCCATGCTCATCCAGACGGGGGCGGCGTTCGCGTCGCGCGCGAGATTTTGCGCGGTCGAGACGTTTACTTCCTCGGGCGTGTTTTCGTCGACCGACCAACTGTACGTCTGCGGATACGCGGCGACCCATTGCCATTGATTGCGCGTGTTCTTCGTTCCGTTGGTCGGCCAGTACGCGGGCCGGAACGTGAACTTGTCGCGCAGTTCTTCCGAAACCTGATCGGGGTCGGCGAGCAGCAGCGGTTTGCCCTCCCATTGGAAAAAGGTCGGCGCGTATTTTTCCTGCGAGTAGAAATCGTTCCAGAGCTCGTCGACGCGTTTTTTCATCTGCGTGTTGGTCATAAACGCGACTTGCGGCGCCGGATAGCCGTTCTCTTTCATTTCCAGAAGAAGGTCGCACAGGGGCAGATAGACGTTCGGATACGTCTTCAAATTAGTAACGTCGAAAATGAGAACGTCCACGCCCGCGTCCGCGATCAGCTGAAGGTGCCGTCTGACGACCCACGGGTCGCGGGAGTCGTAGTAGCCGAAGAGCGGCTCGCCCCAGTAGTGCATCTCGCCGTTGCTTCCGAGCAGATCGTCGTTTTGGACGGGGTTCGGATCCTTCTTGAGGATTTGCGTCAGGTCGTAAGGGCCGGGCTCGTCGATCGGGCGATTTTTGGCGTCAACGGGAATATCCCCCGAGGACGGCTCCGTCCAGAGGAAGTAGAACAGCCCGACCGTCTTGTTGGCGCGCGGCGTCGGCGTTTGGTCGTTTGGCGCCGTCGTTCTGCCCAGGTCGTCGACGGCGCGCCAGGGAACGCCGGGGACCTGAGCTGAAACCGACGGTTGAAGCAAGACGCAAAGACACGCCGCGACGAGCGTTGCGACAAGAGATCGAGGGAGTCGTTTCATGGAATTCGCCTTTGATTTTGGGAACGGTTCAGACGCCGATTATAAGCGTCGCGCCTCGTTTTTCAAGAAACGGCGTTTGTCCGCGCGAAGGAATTTGCAAAAGTTTGCGTTTTTTTCTTGAAACGTCGATTTGACTTTCGAATTTCGACGTAGTACAATCGACGGCGCTTTTTACCCCTTAGAAAGGACTCATTCCTATGACTCACGCAATTAACAGACGTTCGTTCCTGAAGTCGGGAACGTTGGCCGGCGCCGCCGCGATGTGCGGCCTCCCCGAATTTGAACTCCGCGCGTTGGAAGCGGAAAGCGCCCAGGCGCCGAAATTCCAAAAGGCCGTTCCCTTGTGGGAAAAGGGCAGAGAAGAGGAGATGAACGTAACGCTCGTCTTCTTCGCCGCCTTTAAAATCGACGAAGACGCGATCGAAGGCGCGATATTGCGTTCGACCGGCTCGAGCATGATGAGAATCATGATCGACGGCAAGTATTTTGGATACGGCCCCGCGCGCGGCCCGCACGGCTGGTTCCGCGTCGACGAGTGGGATCTCTCCAAACGCCTGACCAAAGGTACGCATTTCCTCACGATCGAAGTCGCCGGATACAACAGCAACAGCTTCTATTTGCTCGATCAGCCGTCGTTCTTACAGGCGGAAGTCGTCGACGGAAACGGTAAAGTTCTCGCCGCGACGCTCGAAAACGGCGAAGAAGGAATCGTCTCGATTCAGGCGATCGACTACACGGGCATACGCGTTCAGAAAGTCCAGCGATTCAGCTTCCAGCGCCCGTTCATCGAAGTTTATAATATCGGAAAGATCCACGAAATGGAGAAAGTCGACCTTGCCAAACAGCCCGAGGTCAACTATTTGCCGCGCCGCGTTCCGTATCCGGAATTCGCGGTGATCGAGCCGATCGGCTGGGGCAAGACCGGAAAAGTCGCCAAACGCGAGAAACTGGAAAATCCCTGGCGCGACCGTTCGCTCGTCAACATCGGTCCCGAACTTAAAGGGTACAAAATGGACGAGTTGGAAATCGTTCTTTCCGACGAAGTCCAGGCGCTCGAAACGACGTTCGACGAAAACGCCAAGCCGCTCGAAATCGGCGCGACGTACAACGAAGGCGATTTCCAAATTATCGATTTTGGCGCCAACTACTGCGGATTCCTCGGGTTGGAAGTCAAGACGAAAGGCAAGACCGAGATCGTTCTGACGTTCGACGAAATTCTCAATCCTGCTGGCGACCTTAACTTCCTGCGTCTGGGCACGTGCAGCGCGATCAAGTGGACGGTCGACAATGATTCGTTCGCGCTTCCGCTCGAAGCGTTCGAGCCGCAAGTCGGGCGATACGCCAAGTTGCACTGCTTAAAAGGCTCCTTCACGCTCAACAAGGTCTATACGCGCGAATTCGCCTATCCGCCGACGAGGGAATCGTCTTTCGACTGCGCCGATCCGCGCCTGGTCAAGTTGTACAAAGCCGCCGACCTGACGTTCCGCGAGAATTCCGTCGACGTCTTCACCGACTGTCCGCATCGCGAGCGCGCGGGCTGGCTGTGCGACTCCTTCTTCACGGCGCGTTCCGCGTTCGACCTCACGGGCAAGACCGACGTCGAAGACGCGTTTTTCGAAAACTACATGCTTCCGGAATCGTTTAAATGCCTGCCGGACGGCATGTTGCCGATGTGCTATCCGTCCGACCATTACGACGGGGTGTACATTCCGAACTGGGCGATGTGGTTCGTCGCCGAATTGCGCGAATACGCGCGCCGCACCCCCGATCATTCGGTCGTCAAAGGGCTGCGCAAGAAGATCGAAAAGCTTATGGCGTTCTTTGAGAAGTACGAAAACTCCGACGGCCTGCTCGAAAAACTCCCGAGCTGGGTCTTTGTCGAATGGTCGCGAGCGAACGATTTCGTTCAGGACGTCAACTACCCGAGCAATATGCTTTACGCGTTTATTCTCAACGCGGCGGGCGAGCTTTACGACGTTCCGCAATGGACGGAAAAAGCGGAGAAGATCCGCGCGACGATTCGCGAACAGTCGTACGACGGCGAGTTCTTCGTCGACCACGCCGTGCGCAAAGAGGACGGCTCGCTGGAGATCATGCGCGACCGTTCGGAAGTGTGCCAGTATTTCGCGTTCTTCTTTAAGACCGCGACCCCGGAGACGTATCCGGAATTGTGGGCGAAGTTGCTCGACGAGTTCGGTCCGAACAGAATCAAAGAGGGCGTTTATCCCGAGATCTACAAGGCGAACTCGTTTGTCGGCAACGTCTTGCGACTTGACCTGCTCGCGCAGGCGAATCGCGGCTCGCAGCTGCTCGCCGAGTCGGTCGCGTACAACGAGTACATGGCCGATCGAACCGGAACCCTTTGGGAAAACGACGAAGACTACGCGAGTTGCAACCACGGGTTCGCGTCGCACCTGGTTCACATCCTCTATCGAGACGTGTTAGGCGTCGCCGACGTCGACGCGGCCGCGAAGAAGATCGTGATTCGCATTCCGAAGATCGACGGACTCGACTGGGCCTCGGGCGTTCAGCCCGTCCCCGGCGGCGCGATTAAGTTGCGTTGGGAGAAAAAAGCGGACGGCGAAATCGCCCACACACTCGAAGCTCCCGACGGATACGAAGTCGTCGTCGAATGATTGACGCCCGCGGCGCGTCCCGCGCGAAGCGCGTAAAGCCGCCGTTACGAAACGGCGGCCAATCGGCTCACAAGAGCCGAGTCCAATCGCCGCGTCGCTTTGTTCGTTGGCGACGCGTCATGGATATTACCCTACGCAATATGCCTGGTTCTTTTATGTCGGTGAAATTACAATGAGGATTCAGACGCTTATTTTGAAGGATTTCCGTCGATTTGAGAACCTTCAAGTCGATTTTCATCTCGACGACGGAGACATGGGGGGACTTACCGTTTTTGTCGCCAAAAACGGCGAGGGAAAGACGTCGATTCTCGACGCGATCAACGTGTCGTGGGGAACCTTTATCGGCGTGACGCCCAACTCTGTTGGAGAGAGTTTGAAAAAAACGGATCAAAGAACGGAATACGTCGACGGGGAGATTCGCCCGTGCGGCGTTCCCGAAATTTCCGCGACGTTTGTCGGCGGACCGTTTCAGCCTCCCGTAACAATACGACGTTCTTTTACGCGTTCGAAAAAGAGAGTCTCAACGACGACTAAAGACGCGAAACCGCTTGCGAATTACGCGATACGACTTTTAGAATCGTCTCGCGACGAAGTCGAGTGGCCGATTATCGCGTATTACGGCGACAATCGGTTATGGGCCGGCGAACGTTTGACGAATCAGCGTGTTTTCAACACGTTGTCTATGGGGCGGGAATTTGGCTATTCCGACGCGACCAATCCGAAATCGGGATATAAGGAATTCAGTCTTTGGTTTCCGTCGCTTGAACTTGCGGTGTTTGTCGAGGAGCAAAGACGAGCCTCCAAAGACGCGGGATTCGACGAAGAAAGACTTCGTCGCTACTGTTCTCAATTGGCGCCTATCAAAGAAGCGTTGCGAAAGTCGCTCAAACCTGCGGGTTGGGACGAAGTCGTTACCGACGTCACGCATGGCGTTTGGGCAATTAACACGGAGCTTAAGAGTAAGATTCTTATCGATTCTCTGAGCGCGGGCGTTAAAATCATTATCGGGCTCGTCGGCGATATCGCTTTTAGGTGCGTTAAGTTGAATCCTCACCTTGGTTCCGACGCGTTGACAAAAACGCCGGGCGTCGTTTTAATCGACGAGATCGAACTCCACTTACATCCGGAGTGGCAACAGGTTATTCTTCCCACTCTTCGTTCTGTTTTCCCAAGGATACAGTTCATTGTTACGACGCACAGTCCTCAGGTTATTACGTCTGTCCCCAAAGAATGCGTGCGGATTCTCGGCGACGGACATGCAGAGAACCCGTTTTTCCAGACCCAGGGCGTCGAAAGTCAAGAGGCCTTGCTTAGCGTCTTTGGGGTCAACCCCGCTCCCAATTCGGATGAGTTTGTCAAGGCTCTTAATGAATACGAAAGAATGACAAGATCCGGGGAAGTGGACTCCGATAAGGGAAGGCTCTTGTATCAGTCGTTACGGGAGCACTTTGGCGAGGATTATCCTCCCCTTGAGCGTATTGAAATAAATCATAAATACCGAAAAAACAGCGGCGTTTCGGAGAAGGGTGATGCGTAGTTTCGAACGGGGCGAAGAGCCTGTTTCTCTACGCAAGGCTCGTAAAGAGTTGCGTCGTTGGGAAGACTTGAGCGAAAACGAGCGCGGAATAGCGGTTAAAAACGACGTCAGAAGAACGTTGTTTAAGGCGCAGCGCGGTTGTTGCGCGTATTGCGAAACGAGACTTGGCAAATCTGTCGACGATTGCGACGCGCATATCGAGCATTTGCAACGCCGCGCCGACAAGCCGCAACTTGCGTTCGACTGGGGCAATATTTTTCTATCTTGCAATTCCCGAGAGTCTTGCGGGAAATACAAAGATGAAAAGCGCGTAAAATTTGACGTTGCGGATTTCGTAGACCCAAGTCGAGAAGACCCCCAGGATTTTTTTGAATACTCCTACAATGACGGACAGATTTTTGCTAAATGTACTAACTCAGCAGTGAAGCGCCGCGCTGAAGAAACGATTCGCGTTTTGAATCTTGATCGTTCGAGAAAACTACGAAGCATAAGGCGCCGCATAGCGCTAATTGTCGCCGACTTTATCGCTACTGACCCGTCGGAAGACTCCGTCCGCAGTTTTCTAACGGATTATAAAGACAGCGACTGTTTTTCTGTTTACTGCTTTTTGCTCGGTCGACGAACTCAGGAATTTGACGAGTAGATTAACGCGACGCGAGTTTAATTGCCCGACGTCCCGCCGCAGGCGGATAGTCGTCGACTGGAGTCGACGCTCGGCTCGTAAGAGCCGAGGCGACGTTGATTAATGCCAAAGCAAAAAATAAAATCAACGCCCAAATAATCGCGACGCGTCCCGCGCAAAGCGCGTAAAGCCGCCGTTACGAAACGGCGGCCAATCGGCTCGCAAGAGCCGAGTCCAATCGCCGCGTCAGTCCGAAAACAATCGCCCGACGTCCCGCCGCAGGCGGATAGTCGTCGACTGGAGTCGACGCTCGGCTCGCAAGAGCCGAGGCTACGCGGATTAACGCTAAAGCAAAAAATAAAATCAACGCTCAAACAATCGCGACGCGTCCCGCGCAAAGCGCGTAAAGCCGCCGTTACGAAACGGCGGCCAATCGGCTCGTAAGAGCCGAGTCCAATCGCCGCGTCAGTCCGAAAACAATCGCCCGACGTCCCGCCGCAGGCGGATAGTCGTCGACTGGAGTCGACGCTCGGCTCGTAAGAGTCGAGGCAACACGGCTTAACGTCAAAGCAAAAAATAAAATCGACGCTCAAACATCCGCGACGCGTCCCGCGCAAAGCGCGTAAAGCCGCCGCGCCGCGAAAATATCAAAAGATCAAAATGAAAGCCGCGGGCGGAAGCGCGCTTCGTCGCGCGTATGCCGCCGAAGCCGAATCTTTTCAGCCATTGACTCGACGACGTTGTTCATGCCGTCTTCTAAAATATAGGAGTAGAAGCCATGCCTTATCTGACGATGAAAGACGGAACAAATATCTATTACGAAGACCATGGTCGCGGCGAGACGTTGCTGTTCAGCCACGGACTGAATTCCTCTCATCTGGCGCTCAAACCGTTTATCGACGAATTCCGAGGCGAATACCGACTCGTTTTCTACGATCAGCGCGGCCACGAGTCTTCCGATCGCGCGACGATCCATATGAACGTCAAAACGCTCGGTCAGGACATGAACGAACTCATTGACGCGCTCGATCTTTACGACGTTACGGTCGTCGGTCATTCGATGGGCGCGGCGACGGTTTTCAGTTACGTCGATCAGTTCGGTTGCGATCGACTCAAGCGAATTGTCGCCGCCGACATGTCGCCTTGCTTGAGCAACGCGGACTGGAAAGGCGGGATCGGGCTGGGCAAGTGGACGAACGAAGATTTTATGCAGGATATGGAGCGTATCTTCGACGACGTCGGGCTTGCGGGCTGGCATATTACGAAAAACATGATGAACCCGGCTCTTGCGAACACGCCCGCCGAACTGGAACCGACCATGATCGCGCTTTGCGGCAAAGGTTTCGATCCGCTCACGATGGGAAGCTTGTGGTTCTCCCTTTTCCGAACGGATCAGCGCGCGGCGATGGAAAAAATTACGGTTCCGTTCCTGTACGTCATGCCCGAAACGCCGCTCTATTCGACGGTAAACGTCGATTTTATTCGCAGTCGCGTGAAGGGCGATTTCGTTCTGGAAAAAGATTTTCCGGGTACGACGCACCGTATTTTGCAAGAATCCCCGCGAGAAGTCGCCGAACGCATTAAAGCGTTTATCAAATCTCATTAACTGCGCGTCGCCGAGTCGATTAGCCAATTAGAATACGACGATGAAAAAAAACGAATTCAAGAGAGCCGACGGTCTGTTTTCTCTTTGCGGACTGAATTGCGGGCTGTGTCCCATGAAGATTCGCGGAGAATGCGGCGGCTGTTTTTTTGACAGTCCGTGTTATCCGACCTGTTCGATCGCGCCGTGCAGCGTGCGACACGGAAACGTCGATTATTGCTTTCAGTGCGAAGAGTACCCGTGCGCGCGATACGACGATATTGACAAGCGCGACTCCCTGATCTCGCACAGAAATCAGAAAAAGGATCTGGCGAAAGCCAAACAAATCGGAATAGAAGCGTATCTGGACGAGCAACGAACGAAAATCCGTATTTTGAATCGGTTGCTGAAAGAATACGACGACGGAAAGAAAGACGTGTTTTTTTGTCTGGCCGTCAATTTGCTCGACGTCGACGACCTGACCGTCGTGCTGGATCTTGCAAGTCAAACGACCGACGCGACGACGCGTGCCGAAAAAGCCGCGTTCGTCGAACGAGCCCTGCGGGACCGGGCGAAAGAAAAAGGCGTGTCGCTGATTCTGCGCAATTGACGGCCCGGTCCGAAGACTAAGACGCCGCGCCGCGGTAGTTTTTGGGGGCGGTTTTTTGCGGGACGCGGCGCGGCAGTTTTGGCGTCGAGTCGTTTGCGGAATCGCGCGTTTTGGCGTCGCGTTGGTCGGGCAGCCCGCTCGCTACGGCGAGCGGCTCGGATATTCAATTGACGCGTCTCCTCGTTTGCCTGCGGCTTCAATTCTGCGTTTGCGCTTTGCGCGGACAACAAAAAACGCCTCGCGTTTTGGGAACGGCGAGGCGTTTGCGTTTATCGGAGACAAGGACGCGATCAGCGTTTGGCGAAGTCGGCGTCGGTGGCGTATTCGGCGTGGGGATCGTGCGGGCAGAACAACGTGGCGATGTTTCTGGCCAGGCGGACGGTGTACCTTCTTTGGAAATCAAGCTCCTCGCACTCGGCGCTCGGAACGGGGTTGGCGGGGTAGGTGTAGACCGGCATCGATTCCCGAACGATCGTCTCGCCGTCTTTGACGCGCACCATGCGCACCAGGACTTTCGCGTTGCCCTGATAGAATTGCGTCGAATGATGAATATCGAACGAATCGATCTCGACGCCGATGACGTAGTCCGCGTTCAACTCGTGCCCTATTTTCTCAAAACTCAGCGAATTGATCTCTTCTTCGTCAAAATTCTCTTCGATTTCCGAATACGGAATCCACTCGAGCTTCTTCTTTTTCTTGTCTTTAAGCTCCGTCGACACGACGTACGTTACGCTCTGCGAAAGATCCGCGTCGGGCTTGGACGACCCGTAGAGGTTCAAATTCGAACGGCACACGACGAGCATCTTCGAGCCTTTGGGGATCTCTTTCATCTCGTTCTTATAGACCGCGGGCGCGTCGGTCCCGTTGATCAGGTAGAAGGGCATCATGAGCGCGCCGGCGCACCCGGACGCCGAAAACAGCGTGACCGACATAAGCGTCGTCAACGCGAACGCATAGACTAAACGTCGGCAATGTGTCATGGATTTTCCTCTAAAAGTTCGTGTTCTATCGTTGGAGCGCGTCCCGCAAGCTTAGGGAACGCCTCTTCTTTTGCTTATCGGCAGGAACAGTCGGAATAATGAGAATAATTTATAGAATCGTTAAAATCTGCGCAAGCCGAAACGAGCCGGGGACGTCAGTCCCCGGACGGTTTTGCGTTACGGCGCCGCGTTAATCAGAGAATCGTCGCGTTGCGGTCGTCGTCGCCGTTCGGGGCTTTGCAGCCCCGGCTTATAGCGTATTAACGAAGAGCGAGTGGACGGCGGGGGCGTCGGGATCGAACGGGGCGCAGTCGCTTCTGTTGTGGCTGCCGCGCGTCTCGTTTCGCTGGAGCGCGCCTTCGACGACGAGTCGCGCGACGACGAGCATATTTTGCGTTTCCCACGCTTCGACCGACGCGAATTGCTTATTGAAGAGCAATTTCGACCACGCTTCGATGTTGTTCAGAGCCTCTTTAAGCCCGGCTTCAGTGCGAACGACCCCGCAAAGGCGCTGCATCGTCGCCTTGAGCGAGTTGCGCACGTCCGCGACGTCGACCGCGTCGATTCCGGCGTTGGCAAGGGGCGGATTTTCCAGCGGAAGCGCGTGGTATTCGTCGGTCGTTTGCGTCGCGATTTCGCCCGCCAGGCGCCCCGCCTGCTCGCCGTAGACGAGCGCTTCGAGCAAGCTGTTCGAGGCCAGACGATTCGCGCCGTGAAGCCCCGTGCTGCTCGCTTCGCCGGCCGCCCAGAGCCCTTTGATCGTCGTTCTGCTGTTTCGATCGACGAGAACGCCCCCCATGGCGTAGTGCGCGCCGGGCCGGACGGGGATGCGGTCTTTGGTTATGTCGACGCCAAATTCCGCGCAGATTTTCGCAATGCCGGGGAACCGCTTGAGAATCCAGTCGTGATCTTTGTGCGTCAGGTCGAGATAGACGTTCGGCGCGTTGGTCTTCTTCATCTGCTGAACGATCGATCGGCTCACGACGTCGCGCGGGGCGAGTTCCTCGCGTTCGTCGTAGTCGGCCATGAACCGATAGCCGTTTTTGTCGACGAGCCTCGCGCCCTCGCCGCGCATCGCTTCGGTGATCAGACTGCGGCTGCCCCCGGCGATGTAGAGAACGGTCGGGTGGAACTGGACGAATTCAAGGTCGCGGCATACCGCGCCGGCCCGAAACGCCATCGCGACGCCGTCGCCGCACGCGACGGTGGGATTGGTCGTTTCGCGATAGAGCTGGCCGAGTCCGCCGGACGCGAGGATCGTCTGCTTGGCCCAGACGAGCTCCGTTTCGCGCTCTTTTTCCCAGAAGACGACCGAGCCGCGGCAGAATCCGTCGTAGGTGAGCAAGTCGAGCGCGAACGTGTCTTCCCAGACGCGAATGTTCGGACGACGCTTGACCTCTTCGACAACCGCGCGCATGATTTCGGCGCCGGTGGAGTCGCCGTTCGCGTGCAAAACGCGGAAATGATCGTGTCCGCCTTCGCGGCCAAGTTGAATGGCGCCTTTGTCGTCGCGGTCGAATTTCGTTCCGTACTCGATGAGTTTTTTGACTTCGGCGGGGCCGTGAGAGACGATAAACTCGACGACGTCTTTTTCGCACAGCGCGCCGCCGGCGATAAGCGTGTCTTTGACGTGGTTTTCAAATTTGTCGTCGGGCACGTCCCAGACGGTCGCGATTCCGCCCTGCGCTTTGAGGCTGTTCGACTGAGACAGCCCCGCCTTGCAGACGACCAGAACTTTTTGAGACGGATCGACCGACAACGCCGCCGTCAACCCGGCAAGCCCGCCTCCAATCACCAAAACGTCGGTGAAAAAGTGAGGGTGCAATTTCGCGTGGAACGGGGCCAAATAGCGCGGAAGTCCGGAAATGAGGATTTCTCGATTCGTCGTTGCGTTTGTCGTCATTCTCAGTCGTCCTTAAAAGAGTAAACCCAGGCGGTCGGAATCGGAGATTAGTTGTGATGATCGACGGTCTTTTCCGGATGGCATTCGTTGCACGTCATCTTGCCGATGACGTCGGAGGTTTCGCCTCCCTTGTTGTGGCACTTAATGCACGACGCGGCGGGTTCCGGGCGCTTGCTCAATAGCGCCGCTTTGGCTTCGTCGGCGACGCCGCTCGTAAGATAAAGATTGAGGAGTTCCGCCGTCTTCTTCGCGACGTCGGCGGACAGACGCGAGCAGCGCTCGGTGCGCTCGGGCGCGTCGGTTCGAACTTTGGCGATCGACGCCCACTTGCCGCTGGAGACGTGGCAGAGCACGGAATTGGAGATCGACTGCGGAAGCTCTTCGCCGCCCTCGGGCTTAAAGATCGGGAACATCGTTCTTTCGTAATAGTTCCCAAGTTCGTCGAGAATCGTTTTGCGCGTCGCCGAATCGCCGCAGAAAAGGGCGACCGCCGCCATCGCGCCGTTGAGCGAGCCGCAGAGGGAGCCCCAGCCGTTCGCGCCCGAGTCGCCGTATTTCATCATGTGGAACGGGAAGTTCAACATCGCCGCGCTCGCGAGAGGATCGGCGTCGGCAAGTTTCTCGCCGACGTTGCGAACGATCGCCATGAACGTCGTGTGCATGCAGCGTCCGGCGTGATATTGCTCGTAGGCGTCGCGCGCGACTTTGTCGGGATCGACGACCGCGTATTTCCAGGCTTCCGCGCCTTCGACCATAGCGGGCGAAGCGACCGCGTCGGCGGCGCTCGCTTCTCGCGCGGCCCCGTAAGCGAACATTGATCCCGCGGC
The DNA here is from genome assembly GCA_017550965.1 of Thermoguttaceae bacterium. GTDB lineage: Bacteria > Planctomycetota > Planctomycetia > Pirellulales > Thermoguttaceae > RUG369. The sequence continues at coordinate 9,390 of JAFZNK010000265.1, read as the reverse complement.
GACGCCGACCAGACGCAACGCGTCGCGTCGATTCAATTTATCCATGTCGATCTCTCCTCAAAAGCTCTGCGATTTTCGTTGAACGCCGCGCGCGCGGCGCTTCGCGCAACCCGCGTTTTCGGGCCGCGATTGCTAAAGTATACCCCTTTTCACCGACGCATAAAGTAGGCGCCGCTAAATAATCTGACGTCGCGAACGTCGGACGTTTTGAGGAAAAACGGGAAGAACTTGCGGAAAAACTTAAAACGAAGCAAACTACTTCTTGAAATTTGCCGGATTTGTGATAAGATAATCTCATAGACGCGGGCGCAGTATTAAAGAGAGATAATATTGTCTGTCGTCGCGCGTCGTTGACCAGACCGTTAATGGAATTAGCTCGAATGAACACAGAAACGTTTAGAGTTTTTTGCGACGTCGTTCACTATCAGAGTTTTTCTCGCGGCGCCGAAGCGAACAACATCAGTCAGTCGGCGGCGACTCAGTCGATTCACCGTCTGGAAAGTCAACTTGGCGTTTTGTTAATCGACCGATCGAAACGCCCGTTTGTGCTCACCCCCGAGGGCAAAATCTGCTACGAGGGATTTCTCGAAATTCTCGAGACGTACGAGGCGGTCGTCGCGCGCGTTCAGGAGTCGAAGACGCAGACGGGCGGAACGATTCGCGTCGCCGCGATTTATTCGGTCGGGTTGCACGACATGAGCAAGTGCATGCGCGAATTCATGACCGAGCAGCCGAAGACGAAGATCCGGCTGGAGTTTCTCCATCCGGACAAAGTCTACGAAGCGGTGCTGGACGCCGAGGCGGACTTTGGCGTCGTCTCTTATCCTACGCCGTCCGCGGAACTTAACGTCATTCCGTTGCGCTCCGAAGAAATGGTCGTCGTCACGCCCTACGGACACCCGCTGTCGCAAAAACGCGTGGTCCCCGTCGAACGTCTCGAAGGGCTAGACTACGTCGCGTTCGACCACGATTTGCCGATCAGGCGCGAGACCGACCGATACATGCGTCAACGCAACGTGCGCGTGAACGTCGTCACCGAATTGGACAACATTGAAACGATCAAACAGGCGATCGAAGTCGGCATGGGCGTTTCGATTTTGCCCGCGCCGTCGGTGCTCGACGATCTCAACGCGCATCGATTGTCCGCGATTCCGCTGGCGTCCCCGAAAATCTCGCGTCCTATCGGGGTAATCTACCGCCGCCGCAAGACGTTTTCCGCCGCGACGACCAGATTTATCGAAATGCTCGGCGGCGCGTTGGTGAAGTCGAACGCCGCGGGAATCGACATGAGCGAAGGCGAGCCGATCGACGCGAACGAAGCGATCTTTAAGATCGAACCTCTCGATTCCGACAAAGAAGCCAAAGCGTCCGACGCCGAATGACGGCGAAAACGATCGATTTCATCCATGAGGTTTGGCAATGATTAAAGTAGCGTTTTTTGGCGCGGCTGGGAAAATGGGGAAAATGCTTGTCGCCCACGCCGTCGCCGATCCCGATTTTCAAATTGTCGCCGCGCTCGACGCGCCCAACTGCCCCGCGATCGGCAAAGACGCGGGCGAACACGCCGGCGTCGGCGCGATCGGCGTCGCGTTGACGACGGAGCTTCCGGCCGACGTTCAGCCGGACGTCCTGATCGACTTTTCCTCGGCGCGCGCTTTCGACGCGGTCTATTCGCTCTGCGCGAGTCGGAACATTCCGCTGATCTACTGCTCGACCGGCGTTTCCGACGAGCAGGTCGCAAAACTTGAAGAACTTGCGAAGACGCAATTGGTTCTTCGTTCGCCGAGCATGAGCCCCGCGGTCAATTTGACGATGAAACTCGCGCAGATCGCGGGCCGCGCCCTGAAAGACGCCGACGCGGACGTCGAGATTATCGAACGTCATCACCGCTATAAGGTAGACGCTCCGAGCGGCACGGCGCTTAAATTCGGCGCGCTGATCGCCAAAGAGATGGGAATCGACACGTTCCGACACGGCCGCGAAGGCGTCGTCGGCGCGCGTCCGCACAATGAAATCGCCTATCACGCGATTCGAACCGGGGACGACCCCGGCCAGCACACGATCCTGTTCGGCATGTTGGGCGAAACGCTCGAATTGACCGTCAAGTCGTCGAGTCGGGACAGCTACGCGACCGGCGCGCTGCAGGCGGCGAAGTTCCTCGTGAACGCCGCCCCCGGCAAGTTGTACGACATGTTCGACGTTCTCGACCTGTAATCGCGCGGTTAGTCGTCGAGGGTGAAAATGAGAAAAGACGCGCAATCCGCAAAGGGGGCGCGTCTTTTCTTGTTTACGGTTATTCGCTTTGAGATAGGCGGTAAGACTTCAGGCGTCGACTAATAGCAACTCTTCGCTTTCGACGGGAGCTTCTTGTTCTTCTTCCTTTTTTTGGCGGTATTTCTGCCAGGATTCTTCAAGGTTCATTAGCGTAGACGCGGGAACGTTCAGCGCTTGCTCGATTTTCCTCGCGACTTCGTAAGACAGTTCCGTCTCTCCGTTGACGATTGCTTCGACCTCGTTTTCAGACAGATCAATCAAACGCGCAAACTCGACTTGCGAGACGCCGCGATCTTCCAACAGGTCGAGTAGAATTTCGCCGGGCGCGACGGCATAGTCGGGCTCGCCGGAATAATATTTGGTCTCCTCCATATCAACGTCCTTTCCTAGTGATAATCTTCGACTCTTAAAACGACGACGCTTTCAACCGCCCGTTCGTCAATTCCCCCGTCTTCTTTGAAAGTAATCGGCTGCTGAGGCGTAAATATCAAGCGCCAATTTCCAGTCAAACGAACCGAGTATTCGTAATACCCCCCTTTTAATAGCTCAAGACGTATGTCGGCGCGGCGGTACTCAAATAAATTGGTCGACGCTCTTATCAAGAGCGTTTTCTTCATAATCGCCTTGGCGATGATTTTGTTGAACCTCCCCAAAAGGAGTCTTTCGTTATTAAAAAGTTTTTTGTCTTTTTCGTTTTTGTATAGTATCTGCATGAGAGACCGCCGTCAAAATGAGCCGCTTAGTCGGGTAAAGACCGCACGGCGTCTCATTACAAAACAAAAAGCTTCTTCAACTCCAAGACGCCTCAACTTTTGAATCCCCTTCTGGCGGAGATCGTCGGGGAGATAATCCCCACACTTAAGGACATTCTACCATAATCAGCGTCAAAGTCAAATTATTCCTGATATAATTCTTAGCTTTTGTTCCGCAATAGGCGTCTTTGCCTCGTTTTGCGATTTTAGATAAGAAGCGGAAAATTTTCTTTCTCCCCTTGCGCGCGCAAAAAAAACGAGTATAATAACACGACGATTGACGACTGGTCGCGTCGTCGAGTCATCAAACAACAACACCCGAGACGCCGCGTTTGTCGGCGTTTGCGCCTTAAAACGTCGATTAAAGCGCGCGTTTTAAGCGACGAGCCGCGTCGAGCGGCATAAGCGCAAGCGTTCCCGGCGTCCCAATACAGAGCCAAAATACAGAGATTGTCCGATGAAAGCTGATATTCATCCGAAGTACATGGAAACCAAAGTTACCTGCGGTTGCGGCAACACCTTCATGACGCGCAGCACGAAGCCGGAACTCAAGGTCGATATTTGCAACGCGTGCCATCCGTTCTACACCGGGCGCGTCAAGTTCGTCGACACCGCGGGGCGTATTGAAAAGTTCAAGAACAAGTTCGGCGGCAAATACGGCAAGAAGGCTTAGTCCGAAGAGAAAAGACTCCGGGCGCCTTCGGGCTTTTGTTGCGCGTCGGGCGACGCTGAATTACAAGCGGGTCCTTAGGCTTACCCTGAGGAGCCGCTTTTTTCGTTGACGATTTGAAGGACGCGTCGGCCGTCCGAACAGTTTCTTTCGCCCAAATTCACATTGCTTCTCCGCGAGATTATCCATGCGTAAGCTACTAGACGAAAAACTGGCCCGATTCGAAGAACTCGAGCGCCAAATGAACGATCCCGAAGTTCTGGCCGATTCCAATCGGCTGGCGTCGGTCGCGCGCGAACACGGCTCGTTGGCGAAATTATGCGTGAAATATCGCCGTTTTAAGAAGCTTAACGAAGAGATCGAAGAAGCCAAGAATCTTCTCGAAGGGGACGACCCCGAGATGCGCGAACTCGCCGAGGCGGAATTGCCCGAGTTGCGCGAAGAGCGCGAACAGCACTGGAACGAACTTCTCGACATGACCATCGGCGGCGAAGACGCGAACCGCTCGCGCTGCATCATGGAAATTCACGCGGGGACGGGCGGCGAAGAAGCGGCTCTTTTCGCGCGCGATCTCTACGAGATGTATCGCCACTACTGCGAATCGAAGCGCTGGAAGATCGAGATCATGTCGATGAGCGCTTCGGAAATGGGCGGCTTCAAAGAAATTACGCTCGGCGTCGACGGAGAAGGCTGCTATCGCGAATTGCAATTTGAGAGCGGCGGACACCGCGTTCAACGCGTTCCTGAAACGGAGGCCAAAGGCAGAATTCACACGTCGGCGGCGACCGTCGCGGTGATGGCCGAGCCGGAAGACGTCGAAATCGAACTCAAAGAGAGCGACTATCGCATCGACCGATTTTGCGCGAGCGGCCCCGGCGGCCAACACGTCAACAAGACGGCGTCGGCGATTCGCCTCACGCACTTCGAGACGGGGCTGGTCGTCAGCTGTCAGGACGAAAAGAGCCAGATCAAGAATCTCGCGAAAGCGCTTCGCGTGTTGAAGACGCGTCTGTACGAGCTTAAACGTTCGCAGGAACAGGCGAAACGTTCGCAGGAGCGCATGAGCAAATTGGGCAGCGGCGACCGAAGCGAGCGTATTCGCACTTATAATTTCCCGGAAAACCGCGTCACCGATCACCGGATCGGGCTGACGCTTTACAAACTCGACGTCATTTTGGCGGGCGATCTTTCCCCCGTCGTCGAAGCGTTGCTTGACTACGAACGTCAGGAACTGCGAAGCTCCTTTGGAACGATCGAATAAGTCGGTCGCGTTTTTCAAACGCCTCGATAACGCAGGTAGCATAATATGTCGCAAGCGGAAGAATGGACGATTAAGAGTCTTTTGGATTGGACGGTCTCTTTCTTCGCAAAGAAAGGGTTTGATTCTCCGCGTCTGGACGCCGAGGTTCTGCTGGCGTACGTCCTGAAGACGACTCGCGTCGATCTTTTCGTCCGCTACGACGAAAAAGCGAGCGACGAAGCGCGCGCTCAATATCGCGAGTTGGTGCGTCGCCGAAGTCAGGGCGAGCCGGTCGCGTATCTTGTCGGAAAAAAAGAATTCTATTCGCTCGACTTTGCCGTCGATTTCAACGTGTTGATTCCGCGTCCGGAGACGGAGCAGCTGGCGCTGGAAACGATCGAATACGTAAAAAAAGTTTCCAAAGCCGACGCCGAAGGAGCGACCGCGCCGCGGACGTGGTCGATTTGCGACGTCGGGACCGGGAGCGGGTGCGTCGCCGTCGCGCTGGCGAAATACGTCGCGAATTCCCGCGTTCTTGCGATCGACATTTCCGCGCCCGCGCTGGAAGTCGCCAGGAAAAACGCCGAGAAACACGGGGTCGCCGACAGAATTGAGTTCCGCGAAGGGGACTTGTTAGACTCCGTCGCGTTGGACTTGCCTGAAGAAGAACGATTTGATATAATCGCGTCGAATCCGCCGTACGTTTCCGAGTCCGAATACGCCGACCTGGAGCCGACGGTGAAGAATTTTGAGCCGAAGCTGGCGTTAATTGGCGGCCAAACCGGGGCGGAATTGCCCGTCCGACTTGCGCGGCAGGCGCCCGATCGGTTGAAAAGCGGAGGACGGTTCTTCATGGAGTTGAGTCCGACGACAGTGAACGCGGTCGCCGACGAGATGAAGAACGACGAGCGTTGGAGCGACGTGGAAATTCGCCGCGATTTCGCTCATATCGATCGATTTGTCTGCGCGAAACGAAAGTGAGCGCGCGGCGTTCGCCGATCGTTTGCCAGGAATTGTAGGAAGGTAGGAAGACGACCATGTCTGAAAATAGCGCCGACGTGTTTGACCTTGACAGGATTCGCAGTCTTGTCGAACTGATGAAGGAAAACGGCGTTTCCGAGATCGATCTTGAAGACAACGGACAGCGCGTGAAATTGACGCGCGGCGTTCCAGGCGCGGCCGGGGCCGTCGCTCCGGTCGCCGCGCCCGCGTTCGTCGAAACCGCCGCGCCCGCCGCTCCGGCGCCGGCCGCGCCCGCGGAGCCCGAGTCCGACGATTCCAAATTTATCAAGACGATCGCTTCTCCGATGGTCGGCACGTTTTACGCGAGTCCCCGCACGGACAAGCCGCCGTTTGTCAAAGTCGGCGACGTCGTTTCGCCCGAGAAAACGGTCTGCATTATCGAGGCGATGAAGGTGTTTAACGAGGTTCAGGCGGAGACGTCGGGCAAGATCGTCGCGACTCTTGTGAAAAACGGCGACATGGTGGAATACGGAACCCCGTTGTTTAAAGTCGACGTTCGCGGCTGATTGGGATCGAATAGCGGTTTTTACGAAATATGTTCAAAAGAATATTAATAGCGAATCGCGGCGAAATCGCCCTGCGCGTTATTCGCGCGTGTCGCGAACTTGGAGTCGAATCGGTCGTCGCGTACAGCGAAGCGGATCGCGGCGCGCGCTACCTGGAATTGGCCGACCGCGCCGTCTGCATCGGCCCCGCGCGTTCCGATCAGAGCTATTTGAAAGTCGACCGCATTATCAGCGCCGCTGAAAAATGCGACGTCGAGGCGATTCATCCCGGTTACGGGTTCCTTTCGGAAAACTCCCAGTTCGCGGAGAAGTGCCGCGACAGCGGGTACGAATTTATCGGGCCGAGCGTCGAGGCGATGGAACGGCTCGGCGACAAGAACACGGCGCGCTCGATCGCCAGGAAGTGCGGCGTTCCGGTCGTGCCGGGCAGCGACGGTCTCGTCGAGACTGAAGCGCAGGCGCTTTCGGTCGCCAGAGCGATCGGGTATCCGGTTCTGGTCAAGGCGTCGGCCGGAGGAGGCGGACGCGGCATTCGTCAGGCGAACGACGACTCCGGGCTCAAGCGCGCGTTGCACGAAGCGGCGCAGGAGGCCGCCGCCGCGTTTGGCAACCCCGCCGTCTACATTGAGAAATTCATCGAGAATCCGCGACACGTCGAGGCGCAGCTCCTCGCGGACAATTACGGAAACGTAATCCATCTTTGGGAACGCGACTGCTCGCTTCAGCGCCGTCGACAAAAACTTATCGAACTCACGCCCGCGCCGAAACTGACCTCGAAGACGCGCAAGGCGCTTTGCGAATCGGCCGTGCGCATTGCGAAAGAAGCCGGATATTCCAACGCGGGAACCGTCGAGTTTATCGTCGACAAAAACGGCCAATATTATTTCATCGAGATGAACGCGCGAATTCAGGTCGAGCATCCGGTAACGGAAATGGCTACGGGAATCGACCTGATTCAACAGCAGATCCGCCTGGCGGCGGGGGAAAAACTCTCGATCGAACAAAAAGACGTCGTTCATCGCGGATTTGCGATGGAATGCCGTATCAACGCCGAAGACGTCGAGCATAATTTCAGGCCGTGCCCCGGCGTTATCGAACAGATGATCGTTCCCGGCGGGTTCGGCGTTCGTTTCGATTCGCACGCGTACCCCGGCTATGCCGTCAGCTCTCACTACGACTCCATGATCGGCAAGTTGCTCGTGCAACGCGCGACGCGCGAAGAGGGGCTCGCCACGATGATCCGCGCGCTTGAAGAATTCAAAATCGAGGGAATCAAAACGTCGATTCCGATTCTTCTGAAAATTTTAAAGAGCGCCGAATTTTCCGCGAACGTTCCCGACGTCGGATTCATCGAGCGTTACTTTATGAATTGACGCGCGTTTTTCAGCGTTTTCGACCGGGGTTAAAATCCCGGTCGGCTTCTTTCTTTGGTTATTCTGGAAATTATTTTCTTTTTTTTTATTTGGACTTGACGTCTTCTGGGAAAAAACGCATACTAGTAGAGTAAGCCTGTCGGTCAGGCGCGCGGCCTTAAAAACGCGGAGCGCGACGCCGAGCGATTTCGCTCGACCGTTCCTTAGAAAAAGCGTTGAGAAGGCGACGAAAACGGCAAAGCGGCAAAAAATAATTTAAGTTTCCAGCTTGCCAAGACGATAATCAAACTAAGAGAGAAAAAGAAGCGTTAAAAAAGCCTTTTCTCCTTAGCGCCCCTGAGACGAGTCGTCAGGGGGACCGGGTTTAGCGTTGATTTTCAGCGTTTTAACATTTGCAAACAGGACTCGCGGCCCAATCGCGGCGACGCGGTAAGCGCGAGACAACTTCTGGACGTCACTTCAGGAGAATAAAAATGAGTATCAACAGCGTCAATGGATTGAACGGAATTTCCGCCGCGAATCAGGTTTCTTCGATTAAGCGCAACAACGGCGCGAACGCGCAGCCGAAAGCCGTCGAACGAGACGAAATGGAAATCAAAGCGCAACAGGGCGCGAGCAGAACCGGCGAATCGACGATGAACCCGAACGACGTTCGCATCGAGTTGGTCAATCGCGTCCGCGCTGAAATCGCCGCCGGAACGTACTACACCGACGAAAAATTCGAAATCGCCCTTACGCGTATGTTCGACTCTTTCGACGACTGAGTCGTCGCGTCGACTTCGTTTTCCTCTACCGACGCGCCGCGATTTCTCAACCAACGCGGCGCCAAAATCAACGAACCCGCCGCCTGCAGGCGGCGGCTCGACTTCTGAAAAAACGCGACGCGTCCCCAAAAATGGTTTCTGTAAACGCCGCGACGCCAAAATCAACGTATCCGCCGCCTACAGGCGGCGGCTCGACGCCTGAAGCGGCGCGTCGATTTTGTTCTCCCCGACTAACGCGACGCCAAAACGCGATATTCTTGACGTCGACAAATCGACGCGATACAATTCTCTTGTGCGTCTGAAACGCCGACCTTTCCGCAATCGCGAAAACGGCGCTCTTGAACGAACCGGGTGAAAAAAGCCGGAAAAGCGCGACGCCGTCCGAGCGCTTTCCTTATTGTTAAAATTGAGGTCTTCTATGAGAAACGTCGTTATTCTGTGCTTGTTGGTCGTATTCTTTCCGTCGCTTGCATTTTCGCAGCAGACGGACGCGTCCGCCAACGTGTTGACGTCCGATTCGGAAACCGACGCTCTATTAGAAAAATACGTCGAAGAGTCTCAAAAACTAAGCGAAGAATTTGCGCCTGTTTATGAGCATTTAAGAAAAGAGGGGATTGTCTTAATTAATTCTAAAAAGGTCAAAGACGTAGAACGTTGGGAACGCGAGTACTACCAGCCTCTCTTTGAACGATCCAAACAGGCGATGTTGAGAGTTGCAGATTGCGACGATTATCTTTCCATGTGGGAAAAAAAGGTTCCGCAAAGGATAATTGAAGCGACGGAAGGTT
>JAFZNK010000264.1 GCA_017550965.1 Thermoguttaceae bacterium | reverse complement strand
GGGCTTGTTTCAATCGCTCAGCCGGACGACGGGCCGTCGTTGCTCGATCGCGTTCGAACCGTTCGTCAGACAATCGCTTCGGAACTTGGCCTGATCTTGCCGAAAGTGCGCGTTCGCGATTCGGAAGATCTCGACGAGAATCAATTTAGCATTAAAATTCACGGCGACGAAGTCGCGCTAGACGTCGCGTATCCTCAGATGACGATGGCCGTTTCCAACGCGTATGTCGCGAGGCCTCTTCGAGGACTGCAGACGGTCGCTCCCGGCGGCGCGCTCGCTTATTGGATCGACTCCTCGCAGGCGGCGGAAGCCGAGAAATTGGGGTATACGCTCCTTTCGGCCGGAGACGTCGTCGAAAAGAAAACGCTTGAGGTCGCGCGTCGCGAAGCGGCTTCGCTTTTGACGCGAGACGGCGCGAAACGTCTAATCGAACGCTTGCGCGAGTATTTTCCGACCCTTGTCGAAGAGGTTTTGGGCGCGTCCGGCGAAGATAAGTCGCAGGAATCGTCGGCGCGATTGGCGAAGATTCAAAAAACGCTCCAGCTTCTTTTGGAAGAAGGGGTTTCCATTCGTCGACTCGACGTCGTTTTGGAAGCGCTTGGCGATCTTTCGATACGCGAACCCGACGCGGACGTTTATCGCTCGCTCGAATACGTGCGTTCGCGACTGTCTCGTTTTCTTACGGCGCAATATAAAGACGAAGACGGAAAATTGCGCGTGGCGATGTTAGAGCCGGAAGCCGAAGACGCGCTGCGAGACGCGTTGAGCGCCGGAGGTTCCGACGCGCCTTCGCTCGCGCTCGAACCCAAAAGTGCCAAAGCTCTTGGTTCGGCGATTCAAGAGAGCGTTCATGTTCTGCAAGACGCCGATTTGCCGCAAGTCGTGCTTGTCGACGGCTCTATTCGACGAGCGTTGCGAGACGCGTTTCTTCCCGTCGCTCCGTACGCGACGTTTCTCGCTTACGGCGAGGTCGATCCGAACGTTTCGATTTCTCAGGAAGTCGTGGTGAACTGGAAACCCTAACAAAAGCGAAAAATCGTTTTGTTGCCGCCGATTCACTCCCCCGTGCGAGACGTTAAGATTATCTTCTTTTCGCATGTCTTTTAACTGAACGACTCTCATTTTTTGAATCGACGTCTGTCAATGAACAGCGCCCCGCTTGTTGGAGATTATGATATAATGTCCGACAGACGGGGCGTTTTTTATGCCAAAAGGATACCCAATAGGAGAAAACGACGCCCTTTTAATCCGCTTGTAAGAATTCGTTCACAGGGAGATTGACATGATAAAACGACAAACCAGACGTCAGTTTCTGCGCGACGCCAGTCTCGCTTCCGCCGCCGCTTGCGTCGCTCCTGCGTTTACGCCCTACCTGTATTCCAGCGAACAACCCGTCAGGGAAAAGAGCGCGGTCGAAAAATTGCAAATCGGCGCGATCGGCGTAAGCGAATATCGCGCGGGCGTTTGGGACAACGACAAGCCGTTCGACGGACGCGGAACGTTCATTGGACGACGCGCGGGCGAATTTGGCGCGGTCGTCGCCTGCGCCGACGTCTATCTTCCCTTCGCGGAACGATTCGCGGCGTATTTCCCTAATCAGTGCAAGGCGTTTCAGGATTACGAAAGAATCGTCGACGATCCGACGATCGACGTCGTAACGATCGGCACGCCAGACCATTGGCACGTCAAAATAGCCGTCGAGGCGATGCGCGCCGGAAAATCGGTTTACGTTGAAAAACCGCTGTCGTTGACGATGGAAGAAAGCCGACTGATCGCGAACGTGTCCAAAGAAACGGGCGCGATCGTTCAGGTGGGTTCTCAACAACGCGACGAATTTGACACGTTTCTTACCGCCGCCGCTATCGTCAGGAGCGGAAGACTTGGAAACAAGATCGAAACGGTCTGTTCCTGTCCCGTGAACGAATCGATTGGAAAAGTCGGCGTTTTCGACAAAAGAGAGCCGTTCAAGCCGCAACCGATTCCCGAAGGACTCAACTGGGACAAGTGGCTGGGACCGACTCCTTATGAAGACTATTTTCTGGAACGATGTTTCTATAATTTCAGATTCTGGTCCGCGTATTCAGGGGGCGAAATTACCAACTGGGGCGCGCATAACGTCGATTTCGCCGTCTGGGCGCTCGGTCGCTGCGACGACGCGCCCGTTGAAATCTCCGGCGAAGGCAAATTCCCGAATATCGACGGTTGGTACGACGTCGCCGAAGAATTCAACGTCCTTTTTAAGTATAACGACGGAGCCTCGCTGAGATTGACGTCAGGCGAAAATTTCGTGCTTTTGAGCGGAGAACTTGGCAGGATTCGCGTCAACAGAGCGCGTCTTACAGGCAAGCCCGTCGAAGATTTGACGCCAAAAGACAAAGAAGAACTCGAAGAAATAAAACGCGATCTACTCAAAGGCAAAAGCTCCGGCGACCATATGCGCAATTTCTTCGAAGCGATTGAAGAAGGCGTTCAACCGATTTCGGACGTCGCCTCGACCGTTTCCGGAATCAATATGTGCCATATGGCCAATATTTGCGTCAAAACGGGCAAGACTCTTCATTGGAATCAAGACGCTTACGCCTTCGAGGAAGAGGAAGCCAACGCGCAAATTGCGCGCCCCTCTCGGCCCGGATATGAAGTCGCCTAGAAACGAACGTTTTTCTTTTGTCGTTTACTACGATTACGATGTTGTTCAAACGACTTGCATTATTGACAGAATAACGGCGTCGACTCCGCGGAGAACCTCGCGACAGCGCGAGACGTCTGATCGAACGTCTGCGCGACGTTTTTCGTTTACGATGAAACCGCGGCGAACTGGGGACATTAACGACAAGAGCGTCGATCTTTAAGACCGACGCTCTTGTGAACTGCGCCAAACCGCCGGAAACGACGTTTTTATAGGCTCGTCGTTTTTGGCGGTTTCTATTTGCGTTTATTTTTCCGCGTTAAGCGTTTTTTCTTCTCGCAGACCCGGATATTCGGAAACGGTAAACCAGCGCATGCTGCCTTCTCCGAGCGATTGCACGGACGTCGTCGCGCTCTCGCCCGCCTTAAGCAGGTCGTTGGGAACGGTCAAATAGAAGATTCCGAAGAAATCGGGGCCCATCTCTTCTTTGCGTCCGATTTCGAAGGTCAACGCGACTCCGGAGTCTGATTTCCATTCGACTTTATCGCCTACTTTGGCGTCTTTTTGAGGTAGGTCGAACTTTACGGCCGGCGTTCCATTGACGGCAAGGAGGAATCCTTCCGTCTGCGGCTGGTCCCAGTATCCGAGTCCGCCGATGAAGGCGAAGGTCGTCTTGCCGACGTCGCCGAGTTTTTCGACAGGCTTGGTTTTCCAAACAAGTTCCTTGTCTTTCGCCGTCTGTCGGCAGTTGATATGAACGACGCTTTCCTCATAGAGAGTTTTCCAGGGTTGCGCTCCGTCCTGGTTCGTCTTGACGAGCTTGTCGTACCCCCAGGTTACGCCCTCGGGAGCCTCGTAGACGGAGAATTTCAATTTGTCGGAACTCGATTGAGGATCAAATTGGGGACTGGCGACATAGGCGAGCAGAGAGTCGAGCAGAGCCGTCGCTTCGGGCGCGTCCTGGGTAAGATCAAGCGCGAAGGAAGCGAGAACTTTGCCTTTGCCGAATCTCGTTTGACCAAGATACAGATAATAGGAGTCTCGTCCTTCTCCGACGGCTAGCGGCTCAAAGTCGGTTCCAAGCGGTTTCGTCGCAAGATCTGGGGCGCCCGCGCGAACGAGGCGGAACCACAATTCGTCCATGTCGTTTGTATTGGGGAATTGAGCGAACGCCTCGGAATCGGCAAACGTCGTTCCGACCTGCGTTCCTAGAGACCACCAACCTAACGAGACGTTCGGCGTCTCGGACGCGGGCGTGATTGAGAAGACTTTGCGTCCTTGCGCCAATCCGACGTAATACGCGTTTTCGCCGGGCGTAACGATCCAGACGTCGCCGTTTTCGGGGGCGGCGTTCTCGTCTATTTTGTGGACGTCGCTATACAATTTCTCGAATTGCGCGTAGAGTCCGTTGGAAACGGCAAAACCTTTCAGCGACGGCTTTTCGCGTTTCGGGAACAGCCAGTAATTCCAAGAGTTAGCAAGATCGGTTCCCTCGATCGCGACGTTAAACGTCGCGGCGGTCGGCTCGGCGACGGCGTTTTCAGGAATCGCGACTTCGACCGCGCCAAGCAGACCGGCGTATCCCGCAGGGATTTCTTTAAGTTCCGGATTCGGCAATTTGCCGCTTGCGATTACAGAGCCGTCCTTTTGAGACGTCAGGTTCCAAACGACGTTTTCGGCCGAGAGAACGACGTCGTCGTAATTGGATATTCTAATTTCCGCGTTGAATTTCGCGCCGTTAACCGCAATCGGGGCGGGCAAATCGGTCGCCAGAAGGAGCGCGGTCGGACCGTTGAAACGATAGAATTCTTTGGGCGCGACGCCGTTGGGACGCGGTTCCCAGAACGGATTGAGGTAGCCTTGCGCGGCGACGCAGGATCCTTGCGGAATCGAAGCGTCGACGAGCGACCAGAAAAGATATCCGTCGCACTTGGGATCGATACGCGCGGCTTCCAAACCTTTCTTCTGATAAATACCCTGAAGTTTTTCCGAAGCGGCGATGCACGCGGCTCCCCAGTTTTCGTCCAGACCGACGCTCGTTAATTTGTCTTTCCACGCCTGGACGCTTACCGGCGCGGTTCTCGCGCCGGTGAAACGCGATTCGTAGCGCGGATCCATTTTGATCGCCAGATTGAGATACTCGTGCGCGACAAAGGGAACTTTTATGTCGTCGTGCGCGCCCGCTTTCCACGGATTGATAATAGACGCGCCGCTGGTTCCGTTGGTCGTGTAGTCCGCGGCGCCTTCTTTATTGCCCATTCCGCCGTCCTGATGAATCACCATGCGGTCGGGGTCGTAGGTTTTCACCCAAGAGTAAAGCTCTTTGTCAAGCGGCGCGCCGAGATAGCCTTCGTTGCCGTAGGAATAGGTCGCGAACGAGACGTTGCGACGGTGCGAACGGAAGAGTTCGTACATGTCGCGTTTGGGATTGAACGGAAAACCTTCGCACGTGACGTCGTGATAGTAAGGAAGTTCCGGCTGAAGAAGAATTCCTTTTTCGTCGGCGGCTTCGTAGTATTCGGGAAGGGGACTATGCGTGTGGAAGCGCATGTAGTTGAAACCGGCGGCTTTATACGTCGTCATGTGTTCGAGGAATCGGTCGCGGTCGGCGGGTTCGGTCAAATTAATTTGATCGTAGTTATGGTCGCCGCCCCCCCGGAAGAAATACGGCTTGCCGTTGAGATAGAACTGGTCGCCGACCACTTTAAGTTCGCGTATGCCAAAGCGTTCCGTCCATCCGTGGATCGCGGCGCCGGATTTGTCGAAGATCGTGACGTCCGCAAGGTAAAGGGTAGGCGATTCCGGCGTCCAGAATTGACAATTCTCGACGGGAATTTGGAAGCGGAACGGCTGCGGAAGACCGTTTTCGCCGGGAACGAGCGTCGCGTCTTTCTTTTGACTTCCAACGACTTTGCCGTCGGTCGTTTTGACGACGACTTCGATAGACGCCAGATCGTCAATTTGGCGAGGCGAAGGAGCGAACGTAACGCCGTTGACTTGCATTGCGGCGAGCTGATCGCGATCGTTCGGGGAAAGTTCGTCGTCGTACAGAGGATACGTCTTGCCGTTTTCGTCAAACGTTTTGACATAAACGCGGACGTCGGCGGATTTTGTTTCCACGTCGCCGCGCGCCCACACGTCGTCGACGTAGACGTCGGGCGTAGCCTCAAGTTCGACGTCGCGGAAGAAACCGCCGAAGTGTTCGTTCACGACGAGCAGACCGAGCCGAGACGGAACGTCGTTTCGTACGAGCGCGGTAATTTCGTTGTCGCCGTCGAACGTTACAAGATCGGTAACGTCGTATTTCCTCGCGCCGCAGTACGTGTCGACATAAGCGGCGCGTTCGCTGTTGATCCAAAGATAGGCGTTGGAACTGACTCCGCCGACTTTAAGCCAGACGCGTTTTCCTTTCCATTCCTTTGGAAGTTCAAAGGTTCGTCGATAGAGGGCGCGACCGAGGTAGACGTTGTTCAGATCCCAAATGCCGCAGTCCCAGGAAGGATCCCAGGTTTTGCCGTGATCGGGTTCTCCGACCCCTTGCGCTTCCCATACGCCGGGCACGTTGAGTTTGCGCGCTTTCGACCAGTCGTAATCGAATTTCCCCCAAACGCCGTGGCCGACTCCCAGTCGATAGAATTCGGCTCTTTCGTTGGTGAAACCCCATTCTCCGGAAAGAGAAATCGTTTGAGACAGCGGGGAACGGACTACCGGATTAACAACGGCGAAAGATTCCGGGGCGCCCCAGTCTTTCGCGTCCGAAGCGAAGACGTTTTGCGCGGCGCTGAAACATACGCTCAGCGCGGCCAAAAGAGACAATAGACAGCGTTTCATTCTCATTGGTCGTGTTTGTTCAAATGTTTGAGTGTTTAAGCGTTGGAACAAAAAACAAAAGGACGCCGCTTTTACGCGACGCCCCCGTATTATATCCGCGTTAAATTGGGAAATCAAGCAAAAGTTTCTTTTTATTGCGAAGCGCTACCTCTTTGCTTCTTCAGTCAAGGTTCGAAGCGTTTCCCGCAGTTCCGGCGTTAGTTGTCCGTCGGCAAAACGCCACGACCAGTTGCCGCTTGCAACGCCCGGATAGTTAATGCGAGAATCGTTGGAAAGACCCAAAACGTCCTGCATTGGGAAGACGGCCAGCTTGCACGGCGATTGGGCGACGGCGCGCAACGTCGCGAGGCGCAGCGCGGCGACTTGAGGACGAAGACGACGATATTTTGTGGAGACT
Source organism: Thermoguttaceae bacterium (assembly GCA_017550965.1). Classification (GTDB taxonomy): domain Bacteria; phylum Planctomycetota; class Planctomycetia; order Pirellulales; family Thermoguttaceae; genus RUG369. The sequence continues at coordinate 9,542 of JAFZNK010000264.1, read as the reverse complement.
TGCTTTTGGGATTCCTCGGTCGCGTCGTCCTGTTCCAGAAGGTCGGGACTCACGGCGGGTTCGTCTTCTGGCAAATGATAGCGTTCCAGAACTTTTGCTATGACGGTAAAGTCTGGCATATCGTCGTTAGGGTCTTTGGGCTTGTTTTTAAGCGCTTCTTCATGTCGATACGCGTCGTCCAGCCAGCCCATGACGGGGGCGGAATCGTGAGTGCCGGTGTAAGCGACGCTGTTTTCGGGAGCGCGTTCCAACGAACAAGAAACCTCGCCCGTTTCCTGATCTGCTTCGACGTCGTTTTTGCCAAACGAGTATTGTATTACTTTCATGCCGGGCAATTGGAGTCGATCGCGCAGAGCGGCGACGCCGGGACTAATATGGCCAAGGTCTTCGGCGATGAAAGCGTCTTTTGAACAAACGGTAAAAATCGCGTCAAAGAATTTGTCTTGCGGGCCGGGAAGCCACCCCTCTTCGTACGCTTCGCCCTCTTTCAATTCGACGACGGGCATGGCTCCGACCTCTCCGGAATCGGGATCGACTCCTTTTCCAGGGAAACTGTAGTAATTGTAGAAGCCGATGAAATGATCGAGTCGAACGGCGTCAAAGCGTTCGAGGGTTTTGGCCATTCGACGTTTCCACCATTGAAAATTCGTTTCCTGGTGTTTTTTCCAGTTATAAACGGGCGACCCCCAATGTTGCGCGTCGGAATTAAAGTCGTCGCTCGGAGTTCCCGCTTCCCGAACGATTTTTCCGTCACGATCGATCAGGAACAAGTCGGGGTTTGTCCAAACGTCGGCGCTGAAGATTCCAACATAAATCGGGACGTCGCCGATGAGACGAATCGATTTTGACGCGCAATAGTTTTTGAACTCTTTCCACTGTACGTCAAACGCCAATTGCAGAAAAAGGAGATAGTCGTACTGCTCGTCATTTTTCCTATCGTCCCGAAGCAAATCGCTTAGCGCTTCCGGATCGCGCCGTTTGATCTCCTCAGGCCATGCTCTCCAGTCGTATCCGGCATGCTTTTTCGCCGCCGTCTGGAAGAGAAGATAGGCGTCGAGCCAATCGGCGTTTTCTTCCCGAAAACGTTTTTCTTCCCGTCGATACTTTTCTCCTCCGACGCCGCGTTTATATCGATCGAACGCTTTTTTCCAATAAGGTTCGCGTCGTTCTTTCGCTCGAACATAATTGATTCGTTCGGAACGGGCGTCCGTTTGGGGCGTCGAAGAAGCGTCTGGCTCGTCGATTTGAGGAAGAAACCAGGCTTTGGCCAGGTCTTCGTCGTCAAGAAGCCCCTCGTCGCGAAACTCTTCGAGATCAAGGTATAACGTCTCGCACGCAAAAGCGGAACGCCCGGCGTAAGGCGAATTCGCTTCGTCGATTGGCGTTATCGGAAGCATTTGATACCAGGATTGATTTGTGTCCGCCAGAAAGTCGACGAAATTGCGCGCGCACCTGCCGAGACTGCCGACGTCTCGAATTCCGGGCAGAGAGAACAGCGGCGCGAGAACGCCGGAGGAACGCGTTTTTTTTGCCGTGTCGTCGAAGCGCTGAGTATAGTCGCGCGTAGAATTCATTGTAGTGCGAGTCATCGTTTTCCCCTTGTCGTTGCGTTTTCGAATGATTTTGGATCGTAGTTTTCGTTTCTCAGACGTCGTTTTTTAGACTTGAACGCTTGACCTTTCTAATTATAATCTAAATTGAGCGGCGGTTAATACGCGTTAAAGACGTTTGACGCGGATTTGTCAAAATTTGACGTTAAAATCTTGAAACGCCGTCCTTTTCGTATCTTACGTTGACGTCTGGCCAGGCAAGGTTTCGCGCCCTCTGCGCCGGCGGGCGTTTTCGTTTGCTTTTACCGTTGGTTTTCATTTTTGCGCTTACAGGAGGGATTAAATGTGCTTTTATAATATGGCCATCGTCAGCGACACGCACGACAATCCCTCGACTATCCAGCGCGCGACGCCTGTTTTTCGCGATTATGACGTCGATTTGATTCTTCATTGCGGCGACGTCGTCAGTCCGGAAGTCGTCGAGTATTTTCGCGGTTTTCACGTGGAATTTGTTTTGGGAAACGGCGACGAGGGGAGCGAATCGGAACTTGCCGAGGCGATCGACGCGATTGGCGGGCGTTTGCACGGCGTTTCCGGAAGCGTTAATTGGCACGGCAAGCGAATATTCTTTACGCACGGACATCGCAAGCTTATTCTCGAAGACGCTATTTATTCAGGAGAATATGATCTTGTGTGTTCCGGGCATTTGCATACGAGGGAAGAACGAACGTACGAAAATACTAAAATCGTCAATCCCGGCTGTCTTCAATACGGATCGTTTTGTATTGTAGGCGGGGATTTGACGGTCGTTTTTTTCGACGCGAGTTCTTTATGAGAGGAACGGCGAGTTTTTTAGAATGCGTCGTTCTTTTTTTTCGATAAATTTGCCATTTTTTTTAAAAGAGCGCGCAAACCCTTTATTTTTTGTTCCGTATTTGATATATTGTAGAAGGCGGTTCGATTGGAGAATCGCGTAATTACGCGAAGAGTTTCGTTCCGCCGCGCCTTGTCGACGCAAGACGCTTTTCGTTTTACAAACACGCGCTTATCGCTCGCCTCGTTAAGACGTCGAGGCGCGTTTGAGCGTTTCGTCAGCATTACCTAATAAGGAATCCACACGATGGTCATGAAGAAATTTTTGAACGATCCGCAACGAGTTACAAACGAACTCCTTGAAGGTTACGCGCTTTGCTTTCCGAACAAAATCAAATTAGTCTCGGAAAAGATCGTCGTGCGCGCCACTCCTAAATCGAAAGACAAAGTCGCCGTTATTACGCTTGGCGGCGCCGGACACGAGCCCGCGCTGAGCGGTTTTGTCGGCGAAGGCATGCTCGACGCTTCCGTCGTCGGCGACATTTTTGCGGCTCCGGGCGCGCCGAAAGTGGTTGAAGCGCTTCGCATGTTCAAAGATTACGCCGGAATCGTTTTTGTCGTTCTGAACCACGAAGGGGATCAGCGCAACGCGAACATGGCGATCATGATGGCGGAAAAAGAAGGAATTAAAGTTACGAAGATCGTAACCGCCGAAGACATCGCTCCCGGCGTCGACGCGCCCGCTTCCGAACGTCGCGGTCTTGGCGGCTGCATTCCGCTTATCAAGATTCTCGGCGCGGCGGCTGAAAAAGGTTATTCCGCCGAAGAAATCGTCGAAATTGGCGAACGCTTCAACAAACGTATGGCGACGCTCGCCGTCACGCTCAAAGTCGCGACGCACCCGCAGTCGGGCGGCGAAATCGGCGCGTTGGCCGACGACCAGATGGAAATCGGCATGGGCCAACACGGCGAAGGGGGCGGCAACGGTCCCGAACCGATGCAAAGCGCCGACTGGGTCGCCGAAACGATGGCCAACAAAGTGCTTCGCGCCGTCGACGCGAAAGCGGGCGAAAAGATTATGCTCCTCATCAACGGCAGCGGCGGCACGACCCTGATGGAACAGTTCGTTATCTTCCGCAAGGCGTACGAAGTTACGAAAGCCGCGGGTATTGAAATCGCGGCGAGCTACTGCGGCGAAGTCCTGACGGTTCAGGAGGCGGCTGGTTTCCAAATGATCGTCGGCGTTTTCGACGACCAGACGCTCGAACTGTTCAAGTCTCCAAGCGACGCTCCTTATTGGGTTACTCGTTGACGACGGTCTACCGCCTCGTCAAGACGGAAACAGCGCGTCGATTAGCGATATCGGCGCGCGTACTTTACGCGTGATATAATGACGACAGAATTTACTAAAGAACTCTTGGTCAAAGCGTTGAAAAAAGCGCTTGAGTCTATTGAAGCGAATTTTGACTACTTAAACAAACTCGACGCCGCGACCGGGGACGGCGATCACGGCACGGCGATTCTTTCGACGATGAAAGCGGCGGTCGCTTCCGCAGAAAAACCGGGTAATCTCTCGGACACGCTCTCGAACGTCGCGATGGACATTATGTCGGCCACGGGCGGTTCGACGAGCTCGTTGAACGGTTCGTTCTACATGGGCCTCAGTTCCGGAGCGAAGTCGGACGCGTTGAACGCCGCGGACACGGTCGCGATGTACGCCGAAGGGTTGTCGATGATGAAATCGATGACAAACGCGCAAGTCGGCGACAAGACGATGATGGACGCGATGATCCCCGCGATCGACGCGATGAAAGCGACTATCGCCGAGAACGCGGACGCTTCTCTCCACGACGTCTTTCAAAAAGCGGCGGACGCCGCGAAAGCGGGCGCGGAAAAGACGTCCGAATACGTCGCGAAATTTGGTCGCGCGCGCAATCTTGGCGAACGTTCCAAGGGAAGTCAGGACGCTGGCGCGACGAGCCTTGCGCTGATCTTTCAGGCGTTTGCCGACGCTATTGCAGAATGAACTCATGAACTCGCGGCGGCGACGTCCTCCGCAAGTTTTAAAATATTTGATTTAACAAGATTTAGATAGGAACAATAAAACGATGGCTGACAACGAAGGCAACATCGACGCGAAAAATTTTGGAATTGGAATTCCGCAAAAACAAGAAGGTTTCTTCTTAAAGGGCAATGAAAACGCGAGTTATGGTATTAAGTCGCGTCTTTCGCAAGTCTTCAATCAGAAATCGGGTCATACCGTCATGTTGGCGTTTGACCATGGTTTCATCATGGGCCCGACCTCCGGTTTGGAACGTATCGACCTCACGATCAATCCCCTGATTCAGTATAGCGACTGCATTATGTGCACGCGCGGCATATTGCGCGCCGTCGTTCCGCCGACGTGCAACAAGCCGCTCTCGCTGCGTTTTGACGCGGGGACGACGATCCTTACGAGCCTGAACGACGAAACGCTCGAAGATATCGAAGAGGCGATTCGTCTCAACGCGACGTTGCTCGCCGTCATGGTCGCCGTCGGCGATCCGGATCACGAAGGCTCCACAATTCGCAACTTGACCAAAACGGTCGACATGGGTTCCCGTTACGGTATTCCGACGCTCGGCGTTACCGCCGTCGGCAAAGGGTTGGGCCGCGACGCTCGTTACCTCGGTCTTGCGACGCGCGTTTGCGCTGAAAACGGCGCCAACGTCGTCAAAACGTACTACTGCGCCGAAGGGTTTGAGTCGGTCGCCAACTGTTGCCCGGTTCCGATCGTCATCGCCGGCGGCAAGAAATTGCCCGAACGCGACGCGCTTCAACTCGCTTACGACGCGATTAGCAAGGGCGCCGCGGGCGTCGATATGGGCCGCAACATCTTCCAGTCGGATTGCCCCGTCGGAATGCTTCTCGCGGTTCGCGAAGTCGTCCACAACGGCGCTACCGTCGATCAGGCGTTCGACTGCTACGAAACCTACAAGGCTCAAAACAAATGAGTTCCTCGAACTAACGTTTGATGCGTAACGCAAACAATTAACGGCGAATGTCGTCCGGGTTTCTTTCGGCGACATTCGCCGTTTTTATAGTCGGATTATTCCGAATATTTCACCGCGGGGATTTTTCCTAACTTTGGCGCGACTCCTGATAAGTCTTGACGCGGCAATCTGCGAGAGTATACTTTAGACAGACGGGGCGGCTTAGGTTGTTTTCGCCTTTTTAGGTCGTTTTTTTACGGGCCGCGCCGTTTTCGTACGATGAAAAATACTGACGAACAATAGAGGATGACGCCATGGCGAATAACGTCGCGGTCGGAGCGATCGAATTATCGAGTATCGGGGTCGGTTATCAAGTTCAGGACGCGTTGATGAAAGCGGCGACGACGACGCTTTTGATTGCGAGGACGATTTGTTCCGGCAAGTATTTGATCGTGTTTTCCGGCAATATCGGAGACGTCGAGTCGGCGATGGAAACCGCGAATAAAGTCGGCGGGACGTCGGTAATCGATTTTCTTACCGTCGCGAACGTCCATCAGGCGGTGTTTCCCGCGATGGCTCAATCGGTTGTTCTTTCTCCGGAAGACGTCGGCGCGCTTGGCGTTATTGAGACGTTTAGCGCCGTTTCGGCATTGGTGGCCGCAGACGTCGCGGGGAAGGCGGCGAACGTGACGCTGTTCCGCCTCAGCCTTGCGATGGCGATGGGCGGCAAGGGGCTTTTACTTATGACGGGCGGCCTGGCGAACGTTGAAGCCGCTGTTGAAGCCGCGAAGGAAGCTCTCAAAGATCGTGGTCTTCTTGCGTCCGCCGTCGTCTTGCCGCGTCCTGAAAAGGAACTGTTTACCGACTACATTTGAGCTGTTTTTTCTTTTTCGTTATTTGAAAACGGACGACGTTTTGAGGCGCCGCCCGTTTTTTTTACGCAGTTCATATTTGTTTGAGAGAAATCAATGAAAATAGTCGTTGTGGGGTCGAAAGGAACGCTGGGGCTGGCGCTTTCTCAGTTCTGGAACGATCCGCGCGTCGCTTCACGGATTGCGGCGAATAGCGGGGGCGAAGGGAAGCCGTCGAACGATCTTGTCGTTCCTTTGAATTTGCCTGATTTCGACGTGTGTTCGCGCATGATCGCCGTCGACACGATCGGGGACGTTCGTCCCGACGTCATTGTGAACGCCAGCGGCGTCAATTTGATCGATTGGCTTGAAACTCGACCGAACACAGCTCGGAATATCCACGGACACGCCGTCTCGAATTTAAAGACGGCGGCGCGTCGCACCGGCGCGCTTTTGGTCCAGTTCGGATGCGGCGAGGCGTTTTACCGCAAGCGTTTGCAGACGGAAGGAACGAACGATCCGGAGGCGATTTCTTACGACGCGCCCGGTTTTTCCGAAGACGATTCTCCTTGTCCGGAAAGCGTTTACGCAAAGACGAAATTAGAGAGCGAAAGAATCGCTTTGGAGGCGCCCAAATCGTTAGTTTTACGTTTTTCGTCGCTGTTTGGCGAGACTTCCGAGTATTCGAGCGGCAATCTTGTCGACTCCCTTTTTAAATCGTTGGCGCGCACAAAGAAGATCTCCGTTTTGAACGACCGCGTGATCGAGCCGTTGTGGTCGATCGACGTGCTGTGCGCGTTGAAGACGCTTATTGCCGCGGGCGCGCGCGGCGTCTATCATCTTACTGGAAATTCCCGCGCGACTCCCAAAGAAATCGCGGAATATCTTTTTAAGCGGTGCGGGTTCCGAAATCGCGAAGTCGTCGGCATAAGCGCCGAGGAGTATGGAATAAAAGCGCCGCAATCGGCGTTCACCGTCTTAAGGTCGATCAGGTACGATACCGTCGAGGGCGCGTACAAAATCCCCGATTGGCGGACGGCTTTGGGCGATTATCTCGATTGGCGACAAAGTTACGCGGTTTTTTGAAACGATGGATATGAATCTACAGACGGAGTCGGGCGTCCTTGTCGGACGCGTTCCTCGAATTGTTACGAGACGTTTGGAAATTGCCCCGCTGACCAGAGACGAAGCGCATCTTTATCTGACCGACGTCGCGAAATACGCGCAAAAGCTTGGGTTGAGCGAAACGCCTTGCGAACCGGATCCCGACACGCGCGACGCGCTCAATTGGCTGATCGACGTCGGGCTGAGTTACGATTCCGATTCAATTGCGTACGCTGCGATTTGGGCGATAGTCGAACGTTCCACGCGTCGGCTTGTCGGCAACGCGTCGTTTAAAGGGGCTCCGATCAATGGCGACGCCGAAATAGGCTATGGAACGGACGAACCGTATCGCGGACAAGGGTTTATGACAGAAGCTGTTCGCGCTTTCGTCGATTGGGGAAGAACGAGACCCGAACTCAAGGGAATTATTGCGGAAACGCTGAAAAACAATCCGGCGTCGCAACGCGTGTTGAAAAACGCCGGCTTTGAACTCTACCCTGAGAAAAAAGGGGAAGAGGATTCCTTCTTTTGGCGCGTCGACGTTTCGTCGTCCCCATATTGAACTTTTTTGGCGTCGCGGTTATAATCACAAGCCGAGTAGGTCGATAAAGCGCGCTTGTCGCGCCGTTTTTTACCGGCGTTCACGCGTCAAATTAATAACGAATCATCAGAGGAAGACAGAGCAGTGTCGAAAATTACGCAATCTCCCGCCTGGCAGAATCTTGCGGCGCATAAAAAGGAACTTGAATCGACGACGATGCGCGAATTGTTTGCGAACGATCCGCGCCGTTTCGAGAAATTCTCCATTGAATACGAGGGTATTCTTTTTGACTACTCGAAGAACCGCGTTACCGAAAAAACTGTCGATCTGCTTGTCGCGTTAGCGGAAGAAGCGCAGATCAAAGAAAAAGCGGAGATGATGTTTACCGGTCAGAAAATCAACGTGACTGAAAAACGCGCCGTTTTGCACACCGCTTTGCGCAACCGTTGCAACGCGCCCGTTTACGTCGACGGCAAAGACGTGATGCCCGACGTCAATCGCGTTTTAGATAAGATGAAGTCGTTTAGCGAACGCGTTCGCAACGGCGAATGGCGCGGATATACGGGCAAGGCGATTACCGACGTGGTCAATATTGGAATTGGCGGTTCGGATTTGGGCCCGTGCATGGTCTGCGAGGCGTTGACTCCGTATCAGACGAACATAACGCCTCATTTTGTTTCGAACGTCGACGGGACGCACATTGTTGAAACGCTCAAAAAGCTCGATCCGGAAACGACGCTTTTCATCATCGCTTCCAAGACGTTCACTACGCAGGAGACAATGACGAACGCGGCGTCCGCGAAACGCTGGTTCCTGGAGAAAGCGAAGGACGAATCCGCCGTCGCGAAGCATTTTGTCGCGTTGTCGACAAATCGCGACGACGTCGTCAAATTTGGAATCGACCCCGACAATATGTTCGAGTTTTGGAATTGGGTCGGCGGGCGCTATTCTTTGTGGAGCGCGATTGGATTGAGCATCGCGCTTGCCGTCGGGTTCGACAATTTCGAACAGCTTTTGACCGGCGCGCACCAAATGGACGAATATTTCCGCAGCGCTCCGTATCGCGAGAATATACCCGTAATGATGGCTTTGCTTGGCGTTTGGTACAACAACTTCTGGAGCGCCGAAACCCAGGCGATTCTCCCTTACGATCAATACATGCGTCGATTCGCGGCGTTCCTGCAACAGGGCGATATGGAAAGCAACGGCAAGGGCGTCGACCGCGAAAATAATCGCGTCGACTATTCGACGGGGCAAATTGTCTGGGGCGAGCCCGGCACAAACGGACAGCACGCTTTTTATCAGCTCATCCATCAGGGAACGAAACTTATTCCATGCGATTTCCTCGCGCCCGTCCAGACGCAGAATCCTATTGGCGACCATCATACGAAATTGATCGCGAACTTCATCGCGCAAACCGAAGCGTTAATGAAAGGGAAGACGGAAGAAGAAGCGTACGCCGAATTGGTGAAATCCGGTCTCGACGACGCGGAAGCGCGCCGCCTGGCGCCTTCTAAAGTGTTCACGGGCAACCGTCCGACGAATTCGATCTTTTTCGAGAAGCTCACGCCGATTATGCTTGGTCGGCTCATTGCAATGTACGAAATGAAGATTTTCGTCCAGGGAATGATTTGGAACGTCAATTCGTTCGACCAGATGGGAGTCGAACTTGGCAAACAACTTGCCAAAGCGGTTTTGCTGGAGTTGACGT
>JAFZNK010000263.1 GCA_017550965.1 Thermoguttaceae bacterium | reverse complement strand
GGCGCTCCGCGTCAGATTGGAATTGTCGATCTCGGCGCCTACGAAGCCGACGCTAGCAAATGGCGCGAAGTTCCGTCGATTATCGTTACGACCCTTGACGACGTCGTTAATCCGTACGACGGCTGGATTTCGCTCCGCGAAGCGGTCGAAGTTTACTTTAGCTGGACGACGCCCTTCGACGCGCCCGACGCTGAATACGGCTACTACAACGGAACCTACTATCGCAAGTTCGATCAAAACGTCGACGCGACCGGCTACACGGTAACCTTCGATCTCGCGGACTACTTCGCGAAGAAGGGCGTCGCGGCGGGAGCCGTCAAGGCGACCGATCTCGTCTATCGCTTCAGCGAAACGTACGCGGCGGATCCGATTACCGTTAAGGACTCCATGACGATCGACGCGACGAGCGTCTACGTCGGCGAGAAGGACGTTCCTGTTCTCGACGAAAACGGCGACGTAAAGAAGGTCGTTAAGACCGACGAAAACGGCAAGCCGGTCTATAAGGTCGTCGCCGTCGATACGTTGCAAGTCGACAAATACGGCGATCCGATCGTAACGAATCCGATCGTTCGGAATGTGGACGGCAAACCGGTCGTCGTCGGTAGCGGCGACGAGACTCTGTGGCACGAGGCCAATTGGGACGACGTCTGGGCTACCGACGAAGTCGGCGACTATATCTTCGTAAAAGCAGAAGCCGGCAAGACGTACGTCGTTCTCAATGACTCGGAAGGAAATCAACTCCAGAAGTACGTTCTCGAGTACGAATACGAAACGGAAACGACGACCGAGCCGGTCTATCTCTCCGGCGTTACGGTCGACGCGCTTGTTGAAGACGCTACGACGAGCCGGTCGCAAGTCTTCGTAATCGAGGGAACGGCGACGAACGCGCCGAATCTCACGCTTAAAGAAATGAGCGTAACGAACGGCGAGACCGCCGGTATTGAACTCAAAGAAGGCGCGAACCTCGTTATGATCGGTGGAAGCGTAACGAATACGCAAAACGGCGCCGGTATCCAAGGCGCGCTCAATACGTCGATTACGCTCGACGGCGTCGTTGTAAGCGGCAACGAGAACGCGAACGGCTACGGCGGCGGCGTTAGCGCGCGCAACGGGCTCGTTACGATTAAGAACTCGACTTTCGAGAATAATAGCGCGCTCGCTGCGGGCGGCGTCTTTGCGGCGAATCTGTACGTTGCAAATTCGTCCTTTACGGGCAATGAGGCGACGGCGAACGACGGCAACGGTCTTGGAACGATCGTAATCGTTTCGCGCGGTCGTCTGACAAATACGCTCGTCGCGGACAATACGGCGTACGAAAGCGAAGCGGGCGTCGTTGCGCTACGCAACGCGATCGTCGACGTTTACAACGGCACGATCGTCAATAACGAATCGTCGGTAGCCAATAAGACGGGCGTCGATCTGCAAGCGACGCGCGGCGCGAAGGTTTCGATCTACAACTCGATCGTCGGCCTCCGCGAAGGAACGGCGTACGATTCCGAAAACGTTAAGGCGCACGTCGTTTCGACGAACGCGACGCTCAACGCGCACAACACGCTTTCCAGCTACGTCGGCTGGAAGAACGGCATGACGACGAATATCGCGTACGACGGCTCGACGATCTTCCTCGGGAACGACGGCAAGTCCGAGACCCCGTACTACGCGCTCGCCAGGAACGCGCAGACGCTCGACCAGGGCGATCGCGAATACGTCCAGACGACGAACGGCTACGGACCGTACGATTTAACAGGCAAGACGGCGCGCGTCCAAGGCGAAAGCGTCGATCTGGGCGCCTACG
>JAFZNK010000262.1 GCA_017550965.1 Thermoguttaceae bacterium | reverse complement strand
GTTTAATTTGACGACGTTGCAGTGTCTCCAACCGCCGTAGTACATATAATATGTTCCGTCGTCGTCGAGGAATACATATTGATCGATAGGTTGAGCGCCATTGACAATTTCGTTGATCAAAGGTTTGCCAATCAGGTCTCGGTAGGGGCCTGCCGGTTGATCAGCTACGGCTACGCCAATACCTCCAATTTCTCCCTCGTGCACGTCGTTTGCTGCGAAGAAAAAGTAATATTTTCCCCCTTTTTCTATGACGGCTGGCGCCCACATGGCTCTTTTAGCCCATGTAATCTCTTCGTTTGTTAGAATTCGTTCGTGTTTTGTCCAATTCACAAGGTCAGGGGAGGAGAAACAGTCGAAGAAAGTTTGCTTATCATACGGCAACGAAGCCGTTGGAAAAATCCAATATTGGTCTTCAAAAAAAGCTACTTCCGGATCTGCATACCAACCTGGAAAGAGAGGATTGCCTGATTTGGGAGTATCGGCCGAGTTGGCAAGGGAACCGAACAGGAGCGCCACCGCGACGCACGCTAAACAAAAAAGTTTTCGCATTGTTTTTCTCTTTTTAATTGATGGTTAAGCGTTTGGGAACATGAATATAAACAGACGACTTTGAATCTTGACTTTTGTCGAAAAAACTGTTGTCTGTAACTAGTTGGAGTCGTCTGTGGCCGCGTCGCAAATAAAAATATTGCGATAATACGCGCGAGCGGAATTGCCAGCATGTATTTGTAAGCCAATTTTTCCATTTTGAGAAACGTCGGTTTCTTCTTCGACGTAATTAACCGTTTGAATACCGTTCAAAAAGATTTGGATATTATTTCCCTGGGCAAGTATTTCATACGTGTTCCAGTCGTTTGGTTTCAAAAGGGCTTTTTGTAGTACGGGATCAGGCGTCTGGAGCATTCGATTACGTCGGGATTCGTCATAAAGACAGCCCCAATAGTTTCCGTCCGTCGACATGTCTGCCTGATAACCGATCATCTCCCAGTTATTGGGAATTCGTACCGATCGAAATTGTATGCCGGCGTTTCCGTCGTTGCTTTGATTATTGTCGCCGACAACAACTTTGCATTCTAAACGTAGATAGAAATCTCCAAAAGAATCGACGGTCGTAAGGAATTGATTGTGTTCGATTCCCGTTTGAAAATTGCCTCCGACGATCGCTCCGTCTTCTACGGCAAAGGTTCCGTTTTCATACTCTTCCCATCCGGAAAGATCGACGCCGTTAAACAGGCTTCTTTCCCTAAATTTTTGAGCAAAACGTTCGTCCAAAGAACCCAGTAATTCTTTTTCTTGGGGACGATTGACCGTCATTCTTTGGGCAAGCGATATTTTACGCAGTTTTTCCAATGGTTGTTCGCCCATTTGGCGAACAATTCGCAAGTATCCGCGAATAGCGCGCGTTTTGAATCTTCCAAAACGGTCTTCGTCCAAAAAGTAGGCAAGCCGTGCAAGCGATTCGCTCGCGTCGGCTGAGTTCCACCGTCCAAGCGCCTGGGTCGCTTCGTCGATTGTGGCCGTAGCTTCTTCTGAGGAATCGTTGATATGTCGGAGAGCAAGATTTCCAAGATAGTCCGCCGAATACTTTCCGCTAATAACGCCGACATAGCGTGCAAGTCGGGACGGTCGATTGACAAAAATCTTTTCTAATGAAGATATTGTTCCCTCTTTGTCAGCAGATCGGCGACAAATCGTTTCCAACCCAAATTCGAGATCATTAGAGGAGATCGCGTTATTCTTACCGAACCGTTCCATAAAGGTTTCAACGAGCTTAGGAGAAGGTTCTGCTATTTTTGCGTACGTTTGAACGGCTTGAGACGCGATCTGAGGATCAGAAGAATGAAGCGCGACATTTTCCACGCTCGCAATGGACGACGCGATGTTTTTGCGCGCAATAATATCCAGACAGGATTGAATATGTTTTTGCGGCGACGGTTGTCGAGAATTGAGTCCCTGTTCAATTAAGGAAACTTTTTCCTCGGGAATGAATTCTAAGCGACAAATTGAGTCAACAGCCGCGTTTCGTAACGTTTCGTCTTCGGAAACGGCAAACTTGAACAAACTGTCGAAGGCCGAAGGCTGTTTCAAGTCTCCAATGGTTTGTATTAAAACTAACGTAGAAAAGTCGTTAGGCGACGATTCGTTTAACATTGCCAAAAGGCCTGACAACACTAACGGATTCTCTGAATTACCGAGCGCTCTTATAAGGCGTTCACGTCTTTCGAGCGTTATTTGGGACATGGCGTTAATTGCGGCCTCATAGATCGTCGGGGCGGTCGTCTGGGAAACGACCGTGCAAGCGGCTCGAAAATCGTCTGGTTTTTCAGAAGTTAGAAGATCAGTCAAAAGATCGACGTCGTTGGAAAGCAGGATTTCGTTCTGAACGGCGATTACCGTGGTCGGCTCGTCTATTGAGGCTTCACGTACCGCTCTGAATAGTTTTGAATCTTCCAATTTGTTTCCAGAGCTGAAAAGACCGTCTGCCGCCGCTATCTGGATCGATTGATCTTCCGATTTTAATTCGGTTAGCAAAACCTTCGTCGATTCTGGCGTGGCAAAACGACCGAGAGCTCGTAAGGCCGCGCAACGAACGACATTGGGACAATCTTGATCTTGAGCGAGAGACGAAATCTTGTCTAACGATTCTAAATCGCACAAATTGCCTAACGAATTCAAACATCCGGCTACACAAATGGGGTCTGCTAAATTCAAGCCTTCACGAAGCGCTGACAGACCGGCTCCGTTAGGAAGCGCTTCAAGAGCAGTTCTCGCTTGAGTATTAAGTCTTGAATCCGCTAAGGCTTTTTGCAAGTCAGGGATTGAGTCGACGCTTCCTGAACGGACTGAGCTAAAAGCCTTTTCCGACAGTTGAAACAGTTCGTCGTTAGTTTGTCCAAAGACACATTGTCCTACGATCAAGGCGACAAACGAAAGAAGCGCGTAGTTTATCAAAAATCTTTTCATTAGAAAATGTCCTTTGTTGTTTCATCAGAGCGTCCACGGGGCTCGATCGGCGCGCGATCGCAGACGGTTGGCTTCGTCGTCGTTGATAAACGTTTCTGTTTTTGGATCAAATCTTAGCGTTCGATTAAGATACCAACTTAATGCGGACGCATGACATGCAACGTGAGAAGACCTGACGACCTCGGCGTTGCATACTGGTTGACGTCGAGATTTAACGCAATCGAGGAAGTTGCGAACATGATCGCGGGGGTTCGTTCCTTCAATATCAGGTTCTACAGATTGTAAGGAATCGTTAGATACGATGGTTTTACCACTGTCGCCGGTTTCGACCCATCCGTCCGAACCTTCGAACCGAACGGGACAAGTGCCAAGTCCCAGCCATCCGTCCGGTCGCATGATCAATTTAACTCCGTTTTCATAAAGCGCGAACATTCTGTTCCCTTCGGCCCAGTATTCGACCGGAGTTGTTCCGTCCGCGTTCAACGCCCACTGACATAAGTCGACTGTATGCGCCCCCCAGTCCAAGTGTCGGAACCCCGAGTCAAAATCGTAGTATCCTCGCCAAGCAGACCATGAAGCTTTTCCAACTTGCGCGTACGCTTCGTTGAACGGACGCCATGGAGCGGGGCCAAGCCATAAATCCCAGTCGAATTCATTTTGATCAGGAAGCGGTTGTTCGGGGAGCCATTCCGTTTTATGATCCAAATAGTAAATTGAAGCGTGTACCGTATGAATTTTTCCTAATTTCCCCGTTCGCGCTAGTTGACATGCATGTCTAAAATTGCGAACGTTGCGTCGTTGAGTGCCGCCTTGAAAGATCGTTCCGTACAATTTCATTGTTTCTGCAAGTTTACGGCACAATTCGATGGAGATAGCGCACGGCTTTTCGCTGTAGACGTCTTTGCCGGCGCGCGCCGCGTAAATCGCCATGTGCGCATGCCAACGATCGCCCGTGGCGCTCAGCACCGCGTCGACGTCTTTTCTAGCGAGGAGTTCACGAAAGTCTCGATACATAGCGACGTCATTTGTATTTTGGGCTTCTTCCGCTTGTTTTTTGACTTTTTCTCGACGAGTCCGCGCGACGTCGGCAATTGCGACAAAGCGAACGTCTGGTTGATTTAAGAAAAAACCAAGATCGTAACCGCCTCTGTTGTTGATTCCTATCCCTCCTAAAAGAACAGTTTCGCTAGCCGGAGCGTGTCCGTCGAGTCCTAACGCTTTGCCAGAAACTAATGTTGGTAAAGATAGTCCAGTCACGGGGACTCCTGCCGCAATGGAGGAACTGAATTGTTTGAGGAATTGACGTCTGGAACTTTTTCGTTGCATGTCGTGGCCCTCTGTCATTATTGAATTTAATACGTCGACACTATTCCTTTCAGGAAAGCTCGACGTCAATAGTTACGATATTGGGTGTTGACAGTAATTGTAGAGAACTTCAAATCATTTTCAATCAGTATGTTTCCAAACTCCGTTGGGGAATTTTTTCCAAAATGATTTCAAAACAATCTTTTCCCAAGGTCTTTTGATTCTCGTGAACCAATGTTCCTGTTCCGGTTTGATAGGCGCGACAAGAATTGTAAACACTTTGGCGAGATTGCCCGCCAATATGTCCGCAAAGATTTGATCACCTACGACTACTGCTTTTTCCGGAGGCGCGCCAAGAATCGTAAGACCTCGACGAACTCCGCCAGGCATGGGTTTACAAGCCTTAAACACGCACGGAAGACCGAGTGAATTTGCAAGCGGTTTAATTCTTTTTCCAACGCCGTTGGAGAGCAGGCATAGTTTGAAACCTGCGTTTTTTAGAGAGTCTAACCACTGGATGATTTCCCAATCTGGTTCTTGCTTTTCGTACTCTTTTAGAGTACAATCAACGTCGAGAAGTAAAGCGTTCACGTGAAGGGCGTGGAGGCGGTCCTCCGTAAGTTCCAGTACTGAACTAACGGCAAGGTTGGGAAAGAGATATTTTCGCATTGTTTGGTCGTATGTTACATATGGCTATACAATCGTAGTTTCAAAAATACTGGAAAAGAGCGTTTTTTAACTTTTCCTTTTCGAGTAGACATATATTTTAACGAGTGGTCAGGACAAAAGCAATAAGAGAGAGGCGCTGTTGTTCTTACCAATTCGATGAGCGAGGCTTGTTTTGTCCAAAACATTTTCGGAGTCGCTGTTGGCGTCGACTTTGGTTTTTGACGGCGGAATGGGAACGGAGATTTATCGTCGTCATGTTTTCACTAATCAGAGTTATGACGCTCTAAATTTGCGTAATCGTAAGCTTGTCGCAGAGATAACCAAATCCTATTTTGACGCAGGAGCAGACGTGTTGACGACGAATACGTACGGCGCCAATCGGTTTGCTTTGGAGCGATATGGCGTCGGCGATCAAGTCGGGGAGATCAACCGTAGCGGCGTCGAAATCGCACGAGAAATTGCGCTTTCGGACTCGCCAGAAGGACGTCAAGTCTTTGTCGCCGGTTCTGTCGGCTACCCTGCAATTGAAGTACTGGAAAAAAGAGGACGTTCTGAAATAGTCGATTGTTTTTCGGAACAAATTGCCTCGCTTATCAACGCGGGCGTCGACTTCATTCTGTTCGAGTCCCAACCGTCTCGAGAGTCGGCGGAACTTATGAACGAGGCTGTTAACTCCGTCGATTCCTCGTTTCCGTTTGTTTTGTCCTACGGTCTGCCGCGTTCGTATTTTCAGGCTCCGAACAATCTTGAATCACGGGCCGATTATTACGCCAGACTCTTCGCTCCCTTTGACGCTGTTTCGCAACCTGTCGCGTGGGGATTGAATTGTATTCTTGGACCTAACGAAATGCTCGAGGCTGTGCAGGAAATTGTAAAGACGCTTACGCTTCCTCTGATTGTTCAGCCGAACGCAGGTTTGCCGCAGACTTTTGAGGGACGGCAATTGTATTACAGTTCTCCCGAGTATCTTGCCACGTACGCAATGCGTTATGTCGACCTTGGAGCGGCGGGGGTCGGCGGTTGTTGCGGAACGACTCCCGAGGATATTGCCGAAGTTGCGAAAGCCGTAAAACGATCGTCTCAGGGACGGCGTTCGCATATCGTCTTGATGGACGCTCAACCCAACGTTTCAGAACAAGAAGAAGTCCCCGTTTTTCAGCGGAGTAAATTGGCTGAAAAATTATCCGAACAAAAATGGGTGCAAACGGTTGAAACCATCCCTCCCTGCGGCTATGATTTAACTGCGTTTATTGAAAAAGCCAAAGTATTAAAAGAAGCGGGCGTCGACGCTGTAAACCTTCCTGACGGACCGCGCGCTTCTGCTCGCATAACGTCTATTGTCGCGGCGGAAAAGGCGTTGAAAGAGGCAGAAATCGAGCCTGTTTTGCATGTTTGTTGTCGAGATCGGAATTTAATAGGATTGCAGGCGGACCTGATAGGTTGCGCGGCGGTGAACATTAAGAACATTTTATTCATTACAGGCGACCCGCCGAAATTAGGAAATTATCCAAATGCGACCGGCGTTTTTGATTGCGATTCGATAGGACTGTGCGCGCTTCAGCGTCGTTTGAATCGCGGCATCGATCTCGCCGGGCAAACGATTGGCAAACCGACGTCGGCGTTTTTCGGATGCGGATTTGATCCTTCTGCGCTCAATAGAGAACGCGAACTTTTGCGTCTGCGGCAGAAAATTGACGCAGGAGCTCTTTTTGCCGTGACGCAGCCGGTTTTTGATCCAGAAGTCTTGCTACGCTTTCTCGACGACTTTGGCGAAATGCCGATTCCGGTTATTGCCGGCGTTTGGCCGTTCGTTAGCTATCGAAACGCTCTCTTTATGCGCAAAGAAGTGCCGGGCGTTGTCGTGCCCGAAGAGATAATGGCAAGGATGGAAAAAGCTTCTACTTACTCAAAGGAAGCTCAACTTGAAACAGGGATTCAAATCGCAAGAGAATCGCTTGAATATTTGCGTAGTTCAGTTCAAGGCGTTCAAGTGAGCGCTCCGCTTGGGAGGATTGACGTTAGTTTGCAGGTATTGGAATAAGGAAATAATCATTGCGACTCTTTAACTGTAGATGGAGCGTCGTCGAGGTTGTTGCAGTGTGTTTTCAGTATTACCCGTTTTTTAAGAGGGGAACGGCGTTTTATCGAGATTCTTTAACAGTGGTTGGAATAATCGGTATAACGGTCGCTACTCGATTTGGAATTTGTTTTTACATCCGTCTCAGGGTTCCCAAATTCGATTTTCAAATAGGAGATACAAAATGGATCTTAAACGGCGCGAATTTTTAAAATCTTCTCTCGCTGGGTTAAGTGGAGCGGCCATGGGAGCGAACGTAGCTTCCGCGAGCGCTTCTTCACTGGCGGACGAAGCGGAAAAGAAACCTAAAAATCCTTTTTCGACCGATCCCTTAGCACGGGTCAAATTATTCGGCGACGTGGAAACTACTCGTATTGGCATGGGGACCGGTATGGCCGGATACAATCATTCGGCCCAGCTTACGCGTATGGAACGCGACAAGGCCGTCAAGCTTATCGAACACTGCTACGATTTGGGCGTTCGTTTTTTCGATTGCGCCGATTTGTATGGAACCCATGAAATTATTTCCACAACATTGAAAGATAAACCACGAGACAGTTACACACTGTCTTCAAAACTTTGGCCTCATACCGGCGGGATTATTGGAGACGAACGTCCCGACGCAGTCACTGTTGTTAAACGTTTCCTTCATGAACTCAAAACGGATTATCTTGATCTTGTGCAGATTCACTGCCTGATGAAGCCAGATTGGGAAGACGATTATAAGCAGTACATGGAAGACCTTGAGAAATGCAAAGAGCAAGGGCTTATCCGTGGGCACGGAGTCTCTTGCCATTCATTTGGCGCTTTGCAGAACGCCGTTGTAAATCCCTGGACAGACGCGGTTCATGTTCGTCTTAATTCCACAGAATATCGTATGGAGGGAACTTTTGAAGAAAACGTTGCCGCCGCTCAAACAGCCCAGGACAACGGGAAGGGCGTTATTTGTATGAAACTTGTCGGCGAAGGCACGATGAAAGAACTTGAGGAAAGACGTCGTTCTGTGGATAGAGTAGTTCGCGCAGGCGTTATCGACGTCTATATTGTCGGTTTTGAAGAGAATTGGCAAGTGGACGAACTCATTGACAACATTGGCACGACGTTGAAAAACATGGAAGCCGAGCGCAATTCAGCTAACTGAAGGAAGACTACAAATGAATAGACGAGATTTTTTGCGCGCCGTGGCGGTAGCGACCGTTTCTTCTCAATTTGTCGATATTGGAAAGTTACTTGCCGAAGACGTCCCGATTGACGAGAATATTGTCGCGATTTTTTCCGACGTTCATCTCTATGGATCGGAAACGGTTCAGCAGGTCGTTCGTTTTAATCAGAGCGTTTGCAAAGTGTTGGCGATGAATCCGCGCCCTGCAAATTTGCTAATCTATGGCGACGTCGCTTACGATCAGGGAACCGTTGAGAACTACGAACTCTTTCGTGAGTTGATCAAACCAATTGAAGCCGCCGGAATCAATTGGGAGGTTGCAATGGGGAATCATGATCGTCTTGAAAACTTTCGTCAGGTGTTTCCCCAACGATTTGAAAGGAAGGCTTTGGTCGAAGGAAGATACGTTAACATTGTCGAAACGCCGCACGCCGATTTTATTTTGCTTGACTCCTACCTGAAAGGGCAGGTTCGCGGAGAGATTTCTCCAGAACAGCGGGAATGGCTGGTCCAAACGTTGAAAAAATACGACGACAAACCTGTTTTCGTAGGTTGTCATCATCATCTTGCGGATACGAAGATTGGCGACGTCTTGAAGGCTTGTCCAGGGTTTGTCGCTTATCTTCACGGACACCTTCACTATTACCGTACTCCCGTACAGGAAGAGATCAAAACGATCTGTTTTCCTTCCGTAGGACACTGGGGCGACATGGGATTTATGACGGCGCGTCTTACCGATAAGGAGGCGACGTTTGTTCCGGATCTCGACGCATATCAGTGGTCTAAATATGGATATGTGAAGGAACCGGAAAAAGACGTGGAGAGCTATTTGAAGGCGTTAAACGAGAACTCGCCGACATTTGCGTTTTCATAACACGTTGTTTTCCATGACGATATAACCGAAGGGAGACTAAATCGCAAATGTTCGCCGTTTGGAGAATGTTTGCGGTCTGGCGTTCGGTTTGACGGTCGTTCATTAATTCGACCAAGACAAAAAAGACGCAAACAGAAACATGAAGTGAACCCCATTTGTTGGACTTTTTTAAAAAGTTAAGTGGTTTGAATGGTCTGACGCCTGTGTAACACAGGCGTCAGACCATTCAGTTTTACCTTAATCCTTCGATTGTTGTAGTAATCAAGGTATTCGACGAGTTC
>JAFZNK010000261.1 GCA_017550965.1 Thermoguttaceae bacterium | reverse complement strand
CTGTTCGCCAGCCTGACCGCCGGGCGCGACAATGAGATCGAAGCCGTCGAGCTCGTCCCGCTTGATCTGCCAAGGCGTTATCTTTTCGAGGATAATCTCGTCGCTATCGGCGAAAGCGCGTTGGAACGTTTGAAAGGTATCGTCGCTGACGCCGCCGAAATCGAGAAGCGCCGCGCGAATCGTGCGTTCCTTTTGTCCTCTATTGCAGAATTCGGCGAAAAAGCGCGACGAACCCTCTTGCGGACGTTTCAACGGCGGCAAATGATATTTCTCGCGCAAACGATTGCATTCGCCCCAATCGATCTCGTAGACGTTAAAGGAATATCCAATCCGTTCAATTGGTTCGAGTTCGCGCAAATAGCGATATTTGCCGTTCCGTCCGCACAGCTCTTCAACGCTAATTACATACGTTCCAGGCCGCGGACCGCGCAAACGCGCGTCGAGTTTTTCTTCATCGTCGAAGAGGCGCTCCGCCGGAATTTGATCGACGAGGATTGGAATTTGCGGATAGTTCACAATTTGCGCGCTCGATTCCGCAAACTGATCGCGCAATTTCACCATGACGTCCTTTTGTCCGCGACGTTCGAGCCAGTCTTGGAGCGCGTACGTATCCTGACCCCAATCGAGATTCGAATCGAGGAAATAGCGCCAAGCGTTGCGAGGGCCGCCTGCCAATTCATTAAAGTAGCTCAGTGAATGGGGGAATACCGAAAGCGCGCTTGCGACAAACCACGCCAGACAACCGTAGGCAAGCGCTCGACCCCATAGGCGAGTCGACCAGTTCTTCTCCGCAAAGACGCTCGACGCGAAAATGTAAAAGCATGGCAGCGCGGGTAGGACGTAGCGGAAATGTCGACTGAACCCCGACTGCAAACTCACAAAGACGAAAAGCGTTAGCCCGGGCGCTAGCAGACATAGCTCGTCTCGCAACGCTTCGCGACGATCGACGCCTCGCGCGCCGCGAAGCGCTAAATAGCACGCCGCAAAGAAGAGAAGCCAGGCGCCAAGCGGTATCTTAAACGCCGCGCATTCCCAATAGAAGAGTTTCCACCCGCGATTCGACCACTCGCCGTTGAAATAAGACGGAAGTCCCCTTTCAAAATCGACCTTCTGAAGATCGACGCCGATCAGATAGCTTTCGGGCACAGGAACCGGAATCGAGCCGAGCGCCGTTTCCTTAAATCGATTCCCGCCCTTATAGCGCTTGCCAGGTTCAAGATTTTTATCGACGAGCGAATCTTTACCCGCAAGCGTGCGACTGCAGAATTTGTATTCTCCGAGAGGTTTAAAGGATCCCTCGAATCCGTACCCGAGATTTAATAAGAACGCGCCGATTAGAAAGAGAACAATCAACTGCGACAGTTGCGAAAAGAACGCGCTACGCGTTCGATCCTTCCCGACCGTAAAACATGCCAGCCAAATCGTCGGTACGAGCGGAACGAGCAAGATCCACGTAAATTTCGTCAGCCACGCCGCGCCGAGAACTAAGCCGAGCCAGCAGACGTCGCCCCAACCCGGCGACTT
>JAFZNK010000260.1 GCA_017550965.1 Thermoguttaceae bacterium | reverse complement strand
GCTTTGAACGCGATCGCTTTGGAGTCGTCGGCGTCGACGGCCAGGGACCGGTCGAGCAGTTCGAGCGCCTCGGCGTAACTTGCCTTTTTAGCGGCAAGTTCGGCGAGTTGATAGAACGCCGCCGCCTGATAGCCGGTCGTCCACGACGCCTTCCAGAACTGGTCTTCGGCGTCGTTGTCGCGGTTCAGACCGCGATAAGCCAGGGCGAGATAATAGTGCGGCTCGCCGTCTTTGACGCGCGTGTATCCTTTTTCGAGCCGTTTAAGAGCCGTTTCGAGTTTTTGCGCGGCCTCTTCAAATTTTCCGTCGCGCAGGAGCCGTATTCCGACGGCCGTGTTGACGCGCGCGTCGTCGGGGTCGCGGCTGAGCGCCTCGTTGTAGAACTCCATCGGATCGCGCTGACCGTTATGGAACTGTTCGAGACGAAGCCCCGCCAAGTAGAGTTCTTCGTTGGTCTTATAATCTTTCGGATTGCCGAACGGGGCGACCGGTTCCGGCAGTTCCTCTTCTTTCAGAACGACGGGTCTATAAGAGATCAGCTCTTCTCCCCGAGCGTTTTTAACGACGAACGTAAACTGCGAGTCGGGAAGTTTGGCGTCTTTGTCGCTCAGCGCGACGCCGGCGAAAAACGGAGCGCCGGGCGCGACGTCGGCGGTCAGCGACCAGATTTCCTTTTCGCCCGCGTTGAGAACAAGACGCGCTTTTTCAAACGCTTGCGTCGGACAGAATCCGAGGGAGAACGTGGATTCGGACGTTCTTTCCAAATTGACCGCGCCGTTTAAGTTCGCGTTTTTAACGTGTTTGATTTTCGAGATCGGGAACCAATAGTGCTTAAATCGTCTTGTTTCGTAAGGACCGATCCAGCTGTAGTCGGGCTGATTGTCCGACCACCCGCCGACCATCAATTCCAGATAAGAACCGTCCTCGTCGGTGAGCGCCTCGTCCCAGACCTGCGCGCGCGGATGATTGCCCCAAAGGAAGAATTTCTTGCCGCCGACGACGTGACGATTGCCGACGTGCGTCGTGCCCGCGTCTTTGCCGAAATCGTACCCCGCGAGGAAATCGGAATCGAAATCCCACGCGAAGACCGAGCGCGAGTATTTGTCGTGATTCTTCCAGAAGCTGATATCGACGCCATTGTCGATTGGCCAGCGGCTGAACGCCGTTTTCGAGTGGCCCGTCCCGAACTGAACGTTCGGCGCGAAAATAACCTGATAGTTCTCGTTGCAGTGAACGGAGACGTTCGCCCAGCTGAGCATCGACTGCGTGAAGGGCGAGCGGTTTTCGACGGTTATTTCCGTTTCCACAAGCGATTTGCCCGGATAGAGTTTAATCGCGGCGTTCCAGCGCATACGGTGGCGAATTTCCGTCTCGCCGACGAAGATCGTCTTGGAGCCGTCTTCGTTTTCCGCGGTCGCCCAGTCGATCGACATGAGCGAGGACGGGCGGTGATGGTGCGGAATGTTCCATTCGACGCCCCCGGAGATCCACGCGCCGAGCATGCCGATAAGCGCGGGCTTGACGACGTGTTGTCGATAGAAGAAGTCGTAGTCGTTCGTCTTATCGGTCGCCTGGAAAATACGGCCGCCCAGGTCGGGCGCGATTCCGAGTTTGACGTATTCGTTTTCGAGATAGAGCAGGCGATACGGCTGGTCTTGTTTTTCGTCGCTGAGAATATCGCGCATCGCGTACGGATAGACGCGACCCTGCGCGCCCTGATAAACGCGGCCCGTGTAGAAAATCGGGTTCTTGTCGGCGAGTCCGAACGGATAGGTCGGAACCGACTCGATCGTTTCGGTCAGTTGGACCGATTCCTGCGCGGCGACGGGTCGCTCCTGCGCGAGAACAAGAAACGCCGACGTTAAAATAAGCGTCGACGCAAACGACGCCAGTGGAGAATGGACGAATTTCATCTTCGGAACTCCTGCGAATTGACGTAGAGTGAACGGCGCGACGTTCGCGCTTCGATCTTTACTGCGATTATAGAGGCGGAGAACGGCAAAGTCAAATCGTTTGCGCAAGAAGACGCGCCGATTGGAAAAGAACGTCGGCGTTTGGCGCGCAATCTTGAACGGCGCGGCGTCTTGAGTTATAATCCCGGAGACGTTGAAAACGCGTCGAAAAACGATAAAAGCTAACGAAATCAAAGGTCTGTTATGGCGAAATACGCGGTCATTATCGCGGCTGCCGGTCGAAGCCGCCGCTTCAACGAAGGGACGTCTCGTTTGGGGAACGCCCTGGCGCAGAAGAAGCCGTTCGCGTCTTTTAAAGGGCGCGCCGTATGGCTTTACAGCGCGGAACTATTTGCGCGGCGCCGCGACGTCGCGCAACAGATTCTGGTCGTGTCGCCGGAAGATCGCGCGGAAGTCGAGCGCCGATTCGCCGCCGATCTTGCGTTTCACGGCGTTCGGATCGTCGAAGGGGGCGCGGAGCGATTTCTTTCGGTGGAAAACGCGTTGAAAGCGGTTTCCGAGGAGGCGGATTTCGTCGCCGTTCACGACGCGGCGCGCCCGTGCGTAACCGACGCGGACGTCGAGCGCGTCTTCGCCGAAGCGGCGCGAACAAACGCCGCGATTTTGGCCGTGCCGGTCGTCGGGTCGCTGAAACGCTCGAAAACGGCGGAGAAACGTCTTGTCGTCGCCGAATCGACGCCGCGCGAGAATCTTTGGGAAGCGCAGACGCCGCAAGTCTTTTCCAAAGAGCTGTTGACGCGCGCGTATCGCGAACGGCCAAAGACGTTTCAGCCGACCGACGACTGCGGGCTTGTCGAAGCGCTCGGCGTCGACGTTTCGATCGTCGAAGGCTCGCGCCTGAATATCAAAATAACGTCCGCCGAAGATTTGACGATCGCCGAGAAATTCATCGAGATCGTCGGCAAGCGGAACACGAAAAACGCCTTTTTCTTTTGAGGTTCGATATGCGCGGTTTTCCACGAAGCGCTTTTTGCGTCGGATTGACGCTCGTTTTTTTGACGGGGACGATCGCGTCGGCTCAGGAACGGTCGAACGCGAACGCCTCGTCGTCCGGCAAGAGACCGAGCTATTTGGCGGTCGAACGCGCGGCGCGCGCAAAATTCCCCGACGCGTATAAGTTTTTAAAGCGCGAGCGCGACTATACGAAACGACTTCCGACCTATTGGGGCGAACTCGGCTTGTCGGAGAGCCAGACGAAAAAAATCTACGCGATTCAAAAAGACTATTTCGAAGAGATCGCCGACCTCGAAGCGCGAATCGCGCGGCTCGAACGGGAACGCGACGCCAGAATGCGCGCCGTTCTTACGGACAAACAACTCGAATCGCTCGACAAAAAGATCGACGACGCGGAAAGAGCGCGAAAAGCGAAGAGCAAATCAAGTCGCGCCAAAGAATAACGGAAGCGTTGAATCGCGCGAAAGAAAAACGTCGGACGCCTTCGAATTCAGGGAGGCGTCCGACGTTTGTTTTTAGCCGTCAAAAAGACGAAGCGTTTACCAAACGCGTTTCATCGTCCAGACGTCGCAGGAGTCGAGGCAGTCTTTCGAGACCTTCAGGACCGGCGCGTCGTTTTGATCTTCGGGGACGAAGCATTTCGCAATTTGCGACAGGCCGCCGTTGGCGAAGATTTCCAGCGACATACGGTCTAAGACGAGTCGTAATTTGACGTTATTGTCGACGACGGCAAGGGGCGCGACGACGTCGGCGTATTTCATCGTCTTCTCGACGAAGTTCAATTCGATCTTCTGGCCGCGCAGTTCGACGACGATCGTTTTTGCGTCGCCGGGCGTCAGCGTCAGCTCCGCGTCGAGCAGGTCGTAGCCGGACGAAACGCCGCCGGCCGGAACGTAGTCGACGGCGCCGTCGACCGCTTTTTTGCTCAGGTCGAGCTTTTGATCGCGCAACGATTCGACTTCCACGACCGGATAAGTGTTGAGGCGAACGCCGTCGGGGGTCGCGCGGAGCGTCAGCTCGCGCGGAACGGTGAACTGCTGATTAAACGGCATGCCGGGATATTCGCCGCCGTTCATCCACGAGAATTGGATTCTTCGACCGGGCGTGTCCGAATAAGTCTGCGCAGCGTAATCGTTTCCGCCCCACTTGGCGTCGAGAGGTTCGGTCAGTTTTTTGAAGTTGGTCCCGTCGAATTCGCCGAGCAGGTATTTGCCGTTTCCGCCCCAGAAGACCCAGAGCTTGTTCGATTCGTCGCCGTCGACCGGAAGTTCAAAAATGTCGGGGCATTCGGAGCAGCCGAGCTTTTCGATCGCGCAGAGCTGTTCCCACGATTTGAGGTCTTTCGACGCGAAGAGCGCGTAGTCTTCGCCGTCGAGATAGAGCGCCGTGATCCAGCGTTGCGTTCCGTCGTGCCAGAAGATTTTCGGATCGCGATTGCCGCCGATCATGTGCGGCAAAGTCGGGTTGCCGGGGTATTTAACGAGCGTCTTGCCCCCGTCGAGGGAATAGGCGAGGTTTTGAGAGGCGGGTTCGCCGTAGCGCATGTTCGGGCCGTTTTGCGTGAACATGAAGACGAGCGGAGCGGGGCCGTCGGGATCGGTCTGGAAACCGGTCGTGTTGTTAACGTCGACCGCGCCGCTCCCGGAGAAGATCGTTCCGAGACGGTCGGGATAGATCGCGTCGCCCAGCTCGGTCCAGTGGAGCAGGTCGGGGCTCGTCGCGTGTCCCCACGTCATATTGCCCCAGCTTGTGGCAAACGGGTTGTGTTGGAAGAACAGCTCGTATTGACCGTCGTGATAGACAAGCCCGTTGGGGTCGTTCGTCCAGCCGGTTCGCGGAGAGAAGTGGAATTGCGGTCGGTATTTTTCGTCGTAGCCGGGCTTGCCGTCGAAGAGTACGTCGGAAAACGTCAGCTTCGCGAAATTCAACTCTTCGTCCGCCTTTTCGACGACGAACTTCATCGTCTTGCCGACCCAGGGATTGAGATCGACGTAGGCGCTGAAGTCGGCGCTTGCCGGTTCGTCTCCTTCGAGCGCAAGTTGCGCTTCAAATTCGCGTTCGACGGCGCCGTCGACTTCGATTTTGACCCAGTATCGGGGATTCGTTTGTTTAATTGGGAGAACGAGATAGCGTTTCTCAACGACGACGTCGCGGACGTTGGCCAAATTGGCTTTCTTTTTGTCGCTCAACATGATCTGGTCGACGTTGATATGGCCCCAGCCGCCGACTTCTTCGTCGACAATGCGGAAAAACGCCTTCTTTCCGATCAGGTCGGAGACTTCCCACGTCGCCCAATCGAGCGTTTCGGAACCGCCCGGATTAACGTTGGGACCGCGTTCAAGTCGCGCGACTTCCCCGTCGACGACGAGTTCGAATCGCGTTCCGTCGTGTCCGCCCCCGCCGATGAGGAAGTTAATGTACGGCTTGGTAATTTCGATTTCGGGGGAGGTCATTTTTCCCGTGGTCCCGTCGCCGTTATAGTAAGAATTGACAAGACCTTTTCCGAGATGCCCCGAGACGTTCATTTGCCCCGGAAGCGTCCCCGGAGCCGGCGCTTTTCCAAACGCTTCTCCTTCGACGGTCCAATTTCCGTAATCGCCTCCTTCAAAATCGGCGACGATAACGTCTCCTTCGGCGGCGCTTGTCGAAACGGGGTTAAAAACGACGAACGACATAGCGCAGAGCGCGCCAAGCGCCGACGTCGCGATCATCCTGGAAATACGCATACGATCCTCCTGAGAGATAATAATTGACGAGTTTCGACGCCGTAGCGCCGCCTAAACTACGTGGAAGTATAACGGAACGCTTTTACAGAATCAAGCGCCGGAAATCGCGACGTCATTCGTCTTCGTCGATGTCGTCTTCTTCGTCTTCGTATTCCTCGTCGTCGTCGAACTC
>JAFZNK010000259.1 GCA_017550965.1 Thermoguttaceae bacterium | reverse complement strand
GCTCTTCGAGCCGAGCGGCGACTCCAGTCTCCGGCTCTCCGCGCTTCGCGCGGGACGCGTCTCGATCGTTTGGATAAAACACGTCGGAGTCGCATCGCCGCAGTCGGCGGGGACGTCGTTCGATTGTTTTGGCGTCGCCCCGTTTGCCTGCAGCGTCCGCGCGACTTCGCGCGCTACCGCTTGCGGCTCTTATAGCGCGCAGCGACCAACGGGAGCGGGGTTTTATACTCGCGCGGTAGCGCGAACCGCCAGTCCGGCTCGGACCCCGCGGCGTCCGGGCGTGTTTGGTTACCGTTTCTTCGGTTCCGAATTGCTCAGATACTTCTTCCAGCGTTCGATCGTAAGCAACGCTTCCATCGGCGTTAGCGAATCGAGATCCAACTGACGCAACTCGTCGACGACCGGATGGTCTTCGGGGCCGAACAGCGAGAATTGCACCGGGGCGTCGTTCTTCTTTCGCGACTTGCTGGAAAGATCGCGCAGCGCTCTGCGCATCACGTCGGTCGTCGCCGTCACTTGCGCCGCCTCCAGACCGGCCAGAATCTCTTTGGCGCGTTCGACGACCTCTTTGGGCGTTCCCGCCAGGCGCGCCACGTGAATACCGTAGCTCTTGTCGGCGGCGCCGGGCGTTATCTTATGCAAAAACGCGATTTCGTCCTTCCATTCGCGCACGGCGACGTTCAAATTGCTCACGCCTTCGCACACGGAATCCAGGTCTGTCAATTCGTGATAATGCGTCGCGAAGAACGTGCGGCACTTAATTCTACTCGCGATATATTCGACAATCGCCCACGCGAGCGAAACGCCGTCGTACGTGCTCGTCCCGCGCCCAATTTCGTCGAGAACGACGAGACTTCTGGGCGTGGCGTTGTTCAAAATCCGCGCCGTCTCCACCATTTCGACCATAAACGTCGACTGCCCGCGCGTCAGTTCGTCGGACGCGCCGACGCGCGCGAAGATCCGATCGACCACGCCGATCGTCGCCTCGCGCGCGGGAATGAACGACCCGATTTGCGCCATGAGAACAAGAAGCGCCGTCTGCCGAATGAACGTGCTCTTACCCGCCATATTCGGCCCGGTGATAATGTGAATGTACCCGTCGTCGGGGTTGCATTCGGAATCGTTCGGCACAAATTCGCCGCAGGAACCGCTCGCTTCAAGAGAAGGATGCCGCCCTTCTTTAATCGAGAGAATCGGCTCGTCGACGATCTTCGGCCGGCAATAGTTCCGACTCGACGCTAGCGACGCGAGGCCGACCAGAACGTCCAGATGCGCCAAAACGCTCGCCGCGCGCTGAATATCGGCGCGAACTTTCGCGACTTCGCGTTGAAGACGCGCGAAAATATCCATTTCCAGTTCGAGCGCCAACTCCTGCGCGCCCAACGCTTTCTCTTCGTAATTCTTTAACTCGGGGGTCGTGTAGCGCTCGACGTTTTTGAGCGTCTGCTTGCGCGTGTAATTCTCGGGGATCTTGTCGATTTGAGATCGGGAAACCTCGATATAGAATCCGAAGACGTTCGTATACCCGACGCGCAAATTGGAAATGCCCGTGCGGCTGATCTCCTGGGCCTGATACGCGGCGAGCCATTCTTTGCTTCCCCGCTGCAGCCGGCGGTATTCGTCGAGCTTCTCCGAATAGCCGTCCTGAACAAATCCGCCGTCGCGATAGCTCAGCGGCGCTTCGTCGCCAAACGCGCGCGTCAATTCGTCGCAAAGGTCGTTTTGAAGCGCGATTCGCCCTCCGAGCGATTTGAGCAGCGCGCACGACGACGCGTCGAGGAACGCTTTAAATTGCGGGAGCATTTGAAGAGTCTTCGCGACGCTGACAAGTTCGCGCGGCGTTCCGCGCTCCTGCACGATTCGAGAGACGATTCGCTCGAGATCGAAGACGTTTCGGAAAAGACCGCGTATCGAATCGGCTTCCGTCGCGCGTTCGAGCAATTCCTCAATCGCGTTTTGCCGCGCGTTAATGCGATCCGGATCGACGAGCGGGTACGCGACCCATTCGGCGAGCAACCGACTCCCCATCGGCGTGGAACAACGATCGATCGTCGCGAGCAACGAGCCGTCGCGACGACCGTCGCGATACGTCTGAGCGATTTCCAGACTGCGGCGCGTCGACTCGTCGATTTCGAGGAATCTGCCGTAGCGATAGGGCGTCAGCGCGTCGATGTATTCGAGCGACTGCTTTTGCGTCTCGAGAAGATAGTCGAGCGCGCACCCCGCCGCCTGCAACGCGAAAACGTCGTCGCCGTTCTCGTCGAAACCGAACCCCTCGAACGTCTGAATATGAAAATGCTTCGCCAGAACGTCGAGCGCGGTCTGTTTGGTAAAAATCCAGCCCTGACGCTGCGTCAACGTCGTCTGCTCAAGAAGCCATTCGGGGAATTGCGAACGCATGTCCTCCTGAATAAGACATTCGGAAGGAGAAATGCGCGCCAACTGATCGAAGAGTTCGCCGAAAGAAAGCGTCGTCGCGCAGAACTTGCCCGTCGAAAGCTCGACCCAGGCGAGCCCGACGCGTCGATCGGCGGGTATCTTCGCGTCAAAAAGCGCCGAAACGGAATTCTCTCCCAGCGGCGACGCGTCTTTTGCCTCGTCGGCGTCTTGCCCCGCCCCGCGAGTCCCCGCCTTTCGGGCCTGTCGATTCGCCTTTTGAGACTGGCGCTCGTCGGAAACGTAAATCGCGGCCAGAAAATTGCTCTGACGAGGATCGAGCATCGCCTCGTCCATCATCGTGCCGGGCGTTACGATTCGCGTTACTTCGCGCTTGACGATCGTCTTGGCTTTTTTCGGATCTTCCATCTGATCGCAGACCGCGACGCGATGTCCGGCCGCGACGAGCCGCGCGAGATAAGCGTCGAGATGTTGCCAGGGAAACCCCGCCATCGGCGTCGCTTCAGACGACGATTTGTTCCGATCGCGCGTCGTCACCGTAATCCCGAGCGTTTCGGCGGCCTTGTAGGCGTCGTCGAAGAACATTTCGTAGAAGTCGCCCATCCGAAAGAGCAAAAGAGCGCCCTTCGACGCTTCCTTCGCGTCGTAATACTGTTTCATCATCGGGGTAAGGTTGGCGCTCATCGAATCCTTCTTTCTTAAACGTTCTCACAGACAAGCCGGCGACGGTAATTTGCCTATTCTAACCGGAAAACTCGTTTTGTAAAGAAACGACGAGCGTCGCGAAGCGGAACGCCCCCTTCTCAAATCGGGGAATCGGAGTAAAATATTCCGCGAAGAATAGGATATGCGCGGCG
>JAFZNK010000258.1 GCA_017550965.1 Thermoguttaceae bacterium | reverse complement strand
CGTCGGAACGACGCTTACGGCGACGGTCGCGCCTGACACCGCCGACGTTTCCTGGCAGTGGTATCGCGGAACCAGTTCCGACGCGTTCCAAACGGCGATCTCCGGCGCGACGAAGAGTTCTTACACGCCGACGTCGGCCGATCTTGGTTTTTATTTGAGCGTTAAGGCCGTCGGCAAGGGCGATTACGAAGGAAACGCCTCGACGACGTCGAGCGCGTCGGTCGTCGCGACGATCGATTCGGTCGAATTGTCGTCGATGAATCCCATGGTGGGAACGGCGCTTACGGCGAGCGTTTCCCCCGACGGGGCCGACGTTTCCTGGCAGTGGTATCGCGGCACGAGCTCCAACGCGTTCCAAACGGCGATTTCCGACGCGACGAACAGTTCCTACACGCCGACGTCGGACGACCTCGGCTGTTATTTGAGCGTTAAGGCCGTCGGCAAGGGCGATTACGAAGGAACCGTTACGGCGACGACGAGCGCGACGGTCGCCTGGACGATCGCTTCCGTGGCGTTCTCGTCGTCGAATCCTTCGCTGGGAACGGCGCTTACGGCGATCGTTTCTCCGTCGGGGGCCGACGTTTCCTGGCAGTGGTATCGCGGCACGAGCTCCAACGCGTTCCAAACGGCGATTTCCGGCGCGACCAAGAGTTCTTACACGCCGACGTCGGCCGACCTTGGCTTTTATTTGGGCGTAAGAGCCGTCGGCAAGGGCGATTATCAGGGAACCGTTTCCGCGTCGACGAGCGCGAAGGTCGTCGACGAAGGTCTGTCCGTAGCGTTGTCGTCGACGAATCCTATGGTAGGAACGGCGCTTACGGCGACCGTCTCTCCGGAAAACGCGGACGTAACGTGGCAGTGGTATCGCGGAACAAGCGACAATTTGTTCCAGACGGCGATTTCCGGCGCCAACGCGAACGCGTACGAGCCGACGACCGCCGACGTCGGTTATTATCTCAGCGTCAAAGCGGTCGGTCAGGGGAATTATCAGGGAACCGTCTCCGCGTCGACCGATTATTCGGTCGTGGACAAAGTCGTTTCCGTCAAGTTGTCGACGGAGAACCCCTCGGCGGGAACCTAGATCGCGGCGACAGTGACTCCGGCGAACGCGGACGTAACGTGGCAGTGGTATCGTTCGACGCCCGATCGCGTGTTCCAGACGTTGATTACCGGCGCCGACGAAAACGTTTATGTTCCGACGGACGAGGACGTCGGTTATTGCCTCTGCGTTAAAGCGATCGGCAAGGGCGATTACACGGGGACCGTGTCGGCGACGACGGGCTCCACCGTGCGCGGCGTCGTAACGTCGGTCGCGTTGTCGACGACGAAACCTCAAATGGGAACGACTCTTACGGCGAACGTTTCTCCGTCGGACGCCGACGTGACGTGGCAGTGGTATCGCGGGACGGAAACGGACTTGTTCAAGACAAAAATCGCCGGGGCGACCACGAGTTCTTACACGGCGACGTCCGCCGACGGAGGATACTATTTGAGCGTTATTGCGGTCGGCAAGGGCGATTACGACGGAACCGTCTCGGCGTCGACCGAGACGCCCGTCGAGCGTCGAGCGATCAATATGGTCGTGTTGTCGGCGACGACTCAACTTCAACCGGGAAAGTCGGTTGCGGCGAAAATCGATCCCAGAGACGCGGACGTAACGTGGCAGTGGTATCGCGGAACAAGCGACAATTTGTTTAAGACGGCGATTTCCGGCGCCGACGCGAGTTATTATACGGCGACGGACGCGGACGTCGGGTATTATCTGAGCGTTAAAGCGATCGGCAAGGGCGATTACGAAGGAACGGCCGCCGCGTCGACGAACGTAAAAGTCGGCGCCAAAGTCGCCTCCGTCAAATTGTCGTCGGAGAGTCCGGCGGTCGGGACGCCGATTACGGCGACCGTCGCTCCGACGAACGCGGACGTTGCGTGGCAATGGTGCCGCGGCACGAGCGACAACTTGTTCCAGACGGCGATTTCCGGCGCCAACGCGAACGTATATACCCCGACCGACGCCGACGTAGGGTACTTCCTCAGCGTTCGGGCGGTCGGCAAAGGCGATTACACGGGGACCGTGACCGCGTCGACGAGCGCTTCCGTTCTCGGCAAAGTCGACTCGGTCGAATTGTCGTCGACGAAACCGCAAATTGGAACGACGCTTACGGCGACCGTCGCTCCGGAGACCGCAGACGTGACGTGGCAGTGGTATCGCGGAACGAAAAAGAATTTGTTCATGTTGAAAATTGCCGACGCCAACGAAAGTTCTTACACGACCACGTCTGAAGACGCCGATTATTATATCAGCGTAAGAGCTTTTGGACAAGGAAATTACGACGGAGTCGCTCAGGCGTCGACTGAAGAGGCCGTTGTTCGTAAGACGGTCGTCGCGGTCGATTTGTCGTACGACGAACTCAAAATGGGCGCGCCTGTTGCCGCGACGGTCGCGCCGGAGAACGCCGACGTCGCGTGGCGGTGGTATCGCGGAACAAGCGACAATTTGTTCCAGACGGAGATTTCCGGCGCCGAGACAAGTTCGTATACGCCGACCGTCGCCGACGTCGGATATTGGCTTAGCGTAAAAGCCGTCGGCAAGGGCGACTTCGACGGAGAGGCGTCCGCGTCGACGAACGCGACGATCACGGGCGTCGTCGGCGCGATTGAACTGTCGTCGACGGAACCGGCGGTGGGAACGGAAATTACGGCGTCGATCGATCCGGCGGAGTCCGACGTAACGTGGCGGTGGTATCGCGGAACGAGTTCCGAACCGTTCAAGTCGCCGATTACCGGCGCCACGTCGAGCGCCTATACTCCGACCGTGGCGGACGTCGGGTTCTATCTTAGCGTAAGAGCGGTCGGCAAAGGCGATTACGAAGGAACGGCCGAGGCTTTGACGACCGCGACGGTCGTCGAACCGCTGACGTCGGTCGAACTGTCGTCGACGCAGCCGCGCGTCGGCACGAGTCTTACGGCGACGGTCGCTCCGGAGAACGCCGACGTAACGTGGCGGTGGTATCGCGGAACGAGCGACGATTTGTTCCAGACGGCGATTTCCGGCGCGGACTCGAACGTCTACCTGCCGACAATCGACGACGTCGGATATTATCTCAGCGTAAAATCGTTTGGCGTAGGAGATTACGCCGGAGAAGTATCTGCGTCGACAAGCGCGGCGATCGTCCTTGACTGGAAGATTTTCGTAACGATCGAAGAGGACGAATTCGACCACGGCGACGACTTTGACCAGGACGGCGCGCCCGATCGTATTTCCCTGCGCGAAGCGTACGATTACGTCAATCGCTATTACAACGGCACCGGAGATATGAACGACTTCGCCAACTGGATTCTGGTCGCCGACGATAACGTCGATCCGGCGACGGGAACGAGCGTCGATCAAAACCGCGCCGTCTACAAGACGATTCGATTCCAGGAGCCCGCGGGCGTTCGAAACGAATTCGAAATATCGCTCGACGCCGAAATCGTCAGCGACAAGTCGTTTACAATCGACGGCGTCGCTCTGGGAGGCGCGCAGGTCAGCGTCAGCGGCGCGTATTTCTCGCGTATTTTCAAGATAACTTCCGGAACGATCGTCGCCGACCGTCTCGTTTTGAAAAACGGCTACGCGATCGGGAACGACGACGATGCGGACGAAACGAGCGAACGCGGCGGCGCGCTGCTCGTTCAAAACGGCGGAACGTACGTCGCCAACGGCGGCGGGTTCTCCAGCAACGTCGCGAACAAATACGGCGGCGCGGTTTACGTCGCCGAGGGAGGAACGTTCGTCGTCGACGATTACGTCGCGACCGACGGCGTCGATTCCGTCGAGTTCGAGTACAATGAAGCGACGCGCGGCGGCGCGATTGCCAATTACGGAACCGTTACGATCAACGGTTCGACTACTTTCGAGGGCAATTCGGCGACGCCCAGGTCGGACAATCCGACGAACGGCAGTTTCGGCGGCGCGATCTACAACGCCGGCGCGCTGACAATCGGCTTCGCTTCTTCCGACGCGCGAACGACGTTCGACGGCAACGTCGCTGGCGAGGCGACGGGCGGATCGCCCGTCGTTTCGGCGGACGGCGTTCTTAAAGGGTATTGCGGCGGCGCGATTTATAACACGACCGGCGGAAGCGTCGAGGCGTACGACGTCGATTATGTCAATAATTTCGCCGGCAAATACGGCGGCGCGATTTCGAACTTCTCCTCGTTTGTCGCCGTTAATTCGACGTTTGAGAACAACAGAGCGTCCTCGGGCGGCGCGGCGCAGAGCTCCGGAACCGCGTTGTTCGACTCGTGTTCGTTCGCCGCCAACGTCGCGCTTCGCAGCTGTTTCGCGCTGGTCGCCGAGAACGTCGATTACGGCGGAAACGGCGGCGCCGTTTTCACAAGTCGAACCGACGACGACGAAACGTCCGGCGGCGTCGCTTTTACGGGCGAGACGACGTTCTCCGAGAATCAGGCGGCGAACGCGGGAGGCGCGATCGACGTCGTCAGCGGCGCGCTGACGTTCGACGGCGCCGACGTCGTCGTTGCGGGCAACGTCGCCGGCTCGATTGGCGGCGCGATCGTCTTCGGAGGCGACGTAAACTTCAACGAGTCGACGTTTGCTTTCGAGGAGAACAGAGCGGGCGCTCTTGAGGTCTTCGACTTCGACGAACTCTTCCACCAGGAGCCGCCGCAGGGCGAATTTGGGTTCTACGCGCCCGACGTCGCGGCGGGTTGCGACGCGAGCGATCAGGCGATCGTCGACGCCAAACGGAACTTCTTCCCGAACGACGAGGATCCGGGCGCGGACAAGTTCGCCGCGTTGGTTCGTTACGAAACGACGGTCGCCGGTTCCATAACTTTCGACGACCTGGTCGGTTCCTTCGACGTTCCTCCGACCGCCATGCTGGCGAGCGTCGACGGCGAAGACGCGCGGGAAATGAGTTCGGGCGATTCCCTGTCTTTAAGCGTCGGACCTCACACGATTTTGTTTGCCGACGTCGACTATCCGGACGTCGTCTTCCGCGCGAACGTGTACGTCGTCGACGCGACCACGAGCCTGATCCTGACGCAGTTGGATATTGGGTCCGGAACGTTCGCCGCCTCCGGTAAGAAGTATCCGGTCGGCGTGTCGATCAGAATCGTTTCGGCCGGAAGCGAGCCCGTCAGGAAGTGGACGCTGAATTGGGGCGATGGAAAGAAAGAGTCGTTCGACGCGTTAGGCTACGTCTGCAACGCGTATCATATCTACGACAAAGCGAAGCGGTACGACCTGACGCTCACGACGGTCGACGCCGACGGCGTCTCCGCGACGTACGAGAATCTCGGCTATTGCGTCGCCAAAACGCCCGAAACGTCCGGCGCAGAGCTTGATTTGGACGACCTTTTTGCCGATAGCGATTTGGTCGACGAATTGTTTGAAGATTGAAAGCGCAATCCGCCTTAGGCGCGGGTCGTCGACGATGGGCGACGGATAGATTGTCCATGGAGACGGAACGCTTTTTCACGTTCCGTCTCGCCGACTTTGCCTGTAATTTGGGTTCATTCGGAGACGAGAATTCGCGACTCGTCGACGCCTATTGCGGTTGCGGATTCTCTTCGTTCTTTGTAGCAATTTGACTTTAAAACGGGATTTAACCAAACCGCCGTTATTTCGCGTCGGTCGTTGAGGACGGCGATCGCCTGTTCCGTAAATTGAACGGCGATTCCCGCCTGATCCGGATCGCCGCAACAAAACCAATTGGATTCTTTGTCGTAGTAGCGAGGCGCTTCCGTTTGGTTAATCCCGGAAACGATACCCTCATATCTTCCTTTTGGCAAAAGATCTCGTTTTTCTGCGGTTGGCGCCCGCAACGCGCGGGGAATCCAACGTTGATACGGCTCTAATCCTCCGACGTCGGCGATCCCGACGAGTCGATCCCACGACGTAAAGCATAAGTAGTTGATATAGAATTCATAATCGACGAGATACGACGGGCGGTCGTTGGTAAAAAACGAGTATTCGTGAGAATAATACGACAACGTCACGTTCTTGGGCGTATAGAATCGACTGACGATAAATTGCGCTTCCATTGACGTCGCCAAAGAGATTTTTTGCTTTAAGTCCGCCCGACAGAATAAGTTCGCGCCCGCGCTCCGCAGGAGCGCCCAGCCGGGCTCCAACGCCCGGTTAAACCGAAGCGTTAAGACGCCCCGACGCGGAACCGCCGCCCAAACACGAATCAGCCCCCGTTGTTTTGTTTGGGCGCCCGCGTTAACGTCAACCCCGCCAATACCGCCGCCGGGCTTCGCGGGACAAGCCCGCTTCGCCCTTTAGAAGGCGGCTGGAGAATTCGCGTTTTGACGCCGCGTTGTTTGGGAAAACGTTGATTCGACGCGCCGCGTTGTTTGCCTGCAGCATACGCGCGACAAAGCGCGCTTCTGCTTGCGGCTCTTGTGGATCGTCGCGGTTTTGATACGCGAGCGACCAACGGGAGCGGATCAATTGTCTCCGCGCGTTAACGCGAACCGGGAGTCCGCCGTCGGACCTGCGTCGACCAAATCACTGAGCGAAGAAATCGAGCGCCATGGGGAGCGCGGTTCGCCAGTATTCCCACTGATGCCCGCCGTCGCGCACTCGCAATTCGCACGGAATCTTTTTCTCGCGCGCTTTGCGGAAGAACTCGAGCGAACCGGGCAGGCAGAAATCGTCGTCGCCGCAGTCGATCATAAACCGGACGGCGTTCGGATCCTGGACGCGGTCGAGCAGGTCGAGCAAGTTGTTGTCGGACGCGAATTTCTTTTGCGCGTCGTCAAGCTGCGCGTCGGGCGGGAACATGTTATGGCTCCCAATCGACACGCCGGGGCTCATGCCGTACGCGGCGCAGAATTTGTCCGGATGATGGAGCGCGTAGAGCAGCGTGCCGTATCCGCCCATCGATTGGCCCGTTACCGCTCGATCGGTTCGGTCGGTCTTGCAACGGTACTGTTTTTCGACGGTCGGCATAAACGTTTCAAAGAAAAACGTTTCGTATCGGTCGGAATCGTCGTAGGAGTCGCGATAGCTCGTCAGGCGCGCGTCGGGCATAATCACAATTCGTTTTCTGTCCGGATGTTCGGCGAAATACTTGTCGCAAATCTCTTTCATCTCGCCCCAGCCTTTTTTCGACCAGCTCGTGGAATCGTCGGTCGCGCCGTGAAGCAGGTACAGGACCGGATACGGGTCCGTTTCCGTCAGGTACCCGTTGGGAACGTAGACCGTGTACGGCATATCCTGTTTGAGGTCGGGATAATAGATCATGTTGTAGTAAAGCCGACTTCCGGAACTGCCTTCTTTCGGCAGAAGCGACTTTTCGACCTCGCGCAATTTCGCGACCGCGTCGGGGTTCTCGTCGAGCGGCGCGTCCTGGACTTTTACGAGGAACTCTTCCCAGACGGCGTTAAGCTCTTTGTTCGTCGTTCCGCAGTCGGAAGTCAGGACGACGACGGCGTTTTGGTCGGGCATGACCAGACAGAACTGGCCGTACGCTCCGTCGGCGCGATAGACGTTGTGGCGGCTGCGCCAGAACTGGAAGCAGTAACCCTGCGTCCAGTCGCTGTTCGGGTCGTCTCCGTTGGAGATGTGCGAGCTTGTCGCGTTATTGATCCACTCTTCCGAAAGGAGTCGTTCGCCGTTCCATACGCCTTTTTGGAGCAGGAACTGACCGAATTTCGCGACGTCTTCCGTCTTTAAGTACAAGCCCGTGCCCCCTTTGTCGATTCCCTCGGGCGACTTTTCCCAATAGGGCGTCTCGATATGGAGCGGTTCGAACAGACGCGGCGTCAGGTAGTCGCGAATCGACTGACCGACCGTTTTTTCGAGCGCCGCGCCCGCCATATACGTCCCGATCGTGTTGTAGCAGAAATGCGTTTTCGGCTCGAACGGGACGGGCTGAGCCATGAACGACTGCGCCCAGGTTCCGGTTTCGCCGTTATAGCCCGTCTTGGGGCCTTCGAGCTTATAGAATCCCGCGACGTTGTTTTGGCGCGGCGCTTCTTTTTCGTGTCCGCACGACATTGACAGCAGCGACTCTATGTCGATTTTTTTCAGGTTTTCCGACGCGTCCTCGGGAACGTCGTCCGGGAAGAAGTCGACGATCTTCTGATCGAGCGACATCTTGCCTTCGTCGATCGCAAATCCAATAGCGGTCGAGCATAAGCTCTTGCTGAGCGAATACATCGCGTGCGGTTTTTCCGGCGCGTTGGGCGCGCGCCACGCTTCCGCGATCACTTTGCCGTCGCGAAGAACCATCACGCTGTCGACGCGATCGATTTCGCGGTCGAGCCGCTGAATCAAGCCGATAAGCGCGTCGGACGGAACGCCGACCGATTCCGGCGTCGCGCGTGGAAGCGCGCCGTTTGCGTCGAGATTTTGCGCGTAAGCGCCGACGGTCGATAAGAGCAGCGTCGCCGCCGTCAGTAATACGTTTCGTAACGTCATGAAAAGACTCCGTTTATTATATCGAGAATTGCGACGCGACGTTTCCGCGTCGCGTCGTTTGGAAATTCAATTTCACTGCGCGATGAATTCAAGAGCCATCGGCAGCGCGGTTCGCCAGTATTCCCACGTATGGCCGCCGTCGCGAACGCGCAGTTCGCACGGGACGCCGTTTTGACGCGCTT
This sequence comes from Thermoguttaceae bacterium, assembly GCA_017550965.1. Taxonomy (GTDB): domain Bacteria; phylum Planctomycetota; class Planctomycetia; order Pirellulales; family Thermoguttaceae; genus RUG369. The sequence continues at coordinate 25,809 of JAFZNK010000258.1, read as the reverse complement.
CGGTATAGAACGCGTAGCCGCCTTTGAGGAGCCCGTCGTCGTCGCCGCAGTCGATGAGGAACCGGACCTTGGTTTTGTCGTCTCCCTGCAACTTCTGGACGAGCGCGTGTTGGTCGTTCGCTTCGTAATACTCGTCGAAGCGTTCGTCGCCGTCTTTGAAGTCGGTTCGGCCGCTGAGGAAGTTCTTAAACATATCGGGGTTCATGCCGGCGGCGTCTTCTCGTGTGAAGAGCGCGGGGCTCATGGCGTAGCACGCGTTGAACATGTCGTTATGGCGCAACGCGTAAAGAACGGATCCGTAGCCGCCCATGGAAAGTCCGGCGATCGCGCGCGACGCGGCGTCGTGTTTGCAACGATAGCGTTTTTGAACGTCCGGAATCAGTTCGTTGAAGAAGAACGTCTCGTATTTGCACGAATCGTCTTTGGAGTCGCGATACCAGAGGTTGCCTCCGTCGGGCATGACGACAATGCGTTTCTGATCCGGATGAGCGGCGAAATATTCGTCGCAAATCGCTTTCATATTGCCGAGTTTTTCTTCAGACCAGTTCGTTTCGTTGCCGAACAATCCGTGGAGCAGGTAGAGCGTCGGGAAGGGGAACGAGGTCGTGCGGTATTCGTTGGGAATGTAAACGCGGTATTTGACGTCGCGCCCAAGCGCTTCGCTGTAAACGGTATGCGCGATCACGCCGCTGCCCGACTGACCTTCTTTCGGCTGAAGCGATTTTTCGACTTCCTGAAGTTTCGCGAGCGCGTCGGGGTTCTCCGGAAGAGGATCGGCGTTTTTCATCGCGGGAATAAGATTGTCGAACAAAACGTTCAGAATCCCCTGATAGTCGTTGCAGTCGGAATTGACGGCGACGACGGCGTTTTGATCGGGCATGACCAGGCAGAACTGCGAATACATCCCGTCCCCGCGATAGCAGTTGTTGCGGCAGCGCCAGAACTGGAATCCGTACCCTTGCGCCCAGTCGCTGTTCGGATCGGTTCCGTTGGAGACGTGCACGGACGTCGCGTTCTCAACCCATTCCGCCGGAAGGATTTGTTCGCCGTTCCAGACGCCTTTTTGCAAGTAGAGCTGACCGAATTTCGCAATGTCTTCGGTCTTGAGGAACAACCCCGTGCCCCCTTTGGAGATTCCCTGCGGCGAGACTTCCCAATAGGGCGTTTCAATATGGAGCGGTTCGAAAAGACGCGGAACGAGATAGTCGCGCGCCGTCTCGCCGACCGCCTTTTGCAACATCGCCGACGCCATATACGTTCCGGTCGTGTTGTACATAAAGGTCGAGCCCGGCTCGTATTCGATCTTGCGCGCGAGGAAGTCCTGCGCCCAGGTCGGCCGCGTGTTCGGCCAGAACGGTTCGAGACCGTAGTCGGTTCCGACGAGTTCCGGTCGCCACGGATCGCTCGAATGACCGCACGACATCGTCAGAAGATGTTCGAGCGTAACGTCTTTGAGACGCGGATCGGGGTTCTCGGGGAGTTCGTCGGCGAACGCGTCGACAAGTTTGTCGTCAAGTTTGAGCTTGCCTTCCGCGACGGCGAACCCGACGGCGGTCGAGCAGAAGCTCTTGCTGAGCGAATAGAGCGCGTGCGGAATCTCGGGGCCGTTGGGCGCGCGCCACGCTTCCGCGATCACTTTGCCGTCGCGAAGAATCATGACTCCGTCGACGCGATTGAATTTCTCGTCCAGTTGTTGAATCGTCGTCGTCAGCGCGTCGGAAGAAACGCCGACCGATTCGGGCGTAGCGCGAGGCAACGCCCCGTTCTCGTCGAGATTTTGCGCCGAAACAAACGACGCGGAAAGCGTTAAAATCAACGCGCATAAAGTCGTCGCCAATAGTTTTTTCATATAATCGCCAATCTAATGTGTCAGGTGAGAGGTTGGAACGATTCGCGCGCGTCGCGCGAAACGTCGACGTTTCCGACATTATAGCGAGCGACAATTTGAAAAACAAGCGATTTGACAGAATCTTTTCGAAGTGCGAAATCAATTAGAATCGGCGACTAATCAGTTGCATGCCGATTCGACGCCACGATATGTCCGTTTCAAACAAATTAGTCGGCGAGGTCTCGACGCTACGAAGTCAGTAGCGAGTTACTCGAGCTTCGGAGTAAGATCGCCTTGTAGTTGGTTGATTTGCGCGAGTCCCCGATGAAGTATGACCAAAACGACGATTAATGCAAGCGTTTCCAGAGCGACCAATTTTACGGGCAGTCCTACGACGGTAAATTGTAGTAACGGCATATCGTAAAAAGCGTGCATCGCTGCTGGAAAAAGACATAGCTTTAAAAACGGCCCAGACGTGATTGTAGGCCATGTAAACTTCTTTCCTTCCAGCACGATTATGAGAAACGCGCCTTCCATGGCCGCCCACGCTATATGTCCGCCCGGCGATAGAAAGCCGCGAATAATAATGTTATGCGTCATACTTTCCAAACCGGAACTATTTTGTGCGACGACGCCTGCGATAAACGCGACAAAGGCGTAGCCCGCCGACTCAAACACGGCAAATCCCGCGCCGACAGCCCCTCCGATGAGCAAGCCGTTTAGGATATAATTTGTCGTGTGGAGTTTGTTGATAGCGTAAGCGACGATCAGAACTTTTCCAAGTTCCTCTACTATGCCTACAAATATTGCCCCGCCGATAGTTAGCGATACTGACGAATGAAACTGATACAAAATAAGCGTAACAAACAACGACGCTGCGCCGCCGAGCATAAACACGTTGACGACTCTGAAAATGCTGACGTTTCTCGGCGCGTTGATTTCAAACAGGAAGATTAGCGTCGAAAACGGTATCGCCAACGAACCGACAAACATGATTCCCGGTATGGCGAATTCGTTTCCGAAAACGTCAAAACACGCCAGGAGAATGTAAAAAGTGGCGAGCAAAATGATTGCGACTCTTGAGAAAAGCCAGGGCTTTGGCCAGGAACTCGATATTTTGTCAGGCGTCGGCGTCGTATATTTCGTTCCGCAAATGAATAATTCGTCCGCTTCGTCTTGTGAGTGTCGTTTAAAGACTTGCGAGAACAAGTCTCCCAGACGTAAGTCGACTTTCCCTTCTCCCCCGAGCATAACGTTGACGCGTTCAGTTATTTTATCGATCGGGTTTTTCGCGCCGTCAACGACGGGAGATTCGGTTGTTTTGCCGTATGGTTCCATTTCTTATATCGACGCCTTTCTCGTTCGTCGGGGAATTCGTTAAAAACGCTTTTCTGACAATGGGTGCGTAGTGAGAACGTCCCTATGAAAGTCGATTGACTTTCACTCGTGAGAGTGCTTTGAGTCTTGGCGGGACGATCCTCGGCGTTTAGCATACAACGCCTCTCGGCTTTTTGCAAGAGTTGCGCTGAGAAATCTGAACGTTTTATCGACCAGAATGAATATTGTCGGGCGGCGCCGTTGTGTCGCTTTACAATCGGCACGAAGAATGATTTGTCGTCGACGATATTATTACGCTCCTCGTTCGCTATGAAATCAGTCCTAATTTGACTTTCGTTTGTCGACGCTCTATAATTGTTCTCGGTCGCGTTTTTTCGCGATTTTTAAACCGCCGCGGGAGCGTCCGCGAATAAGAAAGGGGTTTGTTATGCGTTTCCGTAATGATCACCGCTTTTACTTGAACGCGTTTGTTTTACGCGCTTGTTTTATCGCGCTTGGCGCGTTGGCGTTTGTAAGTTCTTTGTCGGTCGCCGTTCCCGCGCAAGACGGTTCCGCCGACGCGGTTTCCTGTCTTTCGCGCGACGCGGCGAAAAGGGCGGAAGCGCGATCGGTTCTTATTCCAAAAAAACTTGACAAAGTCGATCCGAATATCCTGCTTGACTTTGCCAAAGTCGAGCGGTACGAAGTCGAAGAAGGAAACGGGGCCTACTGTTCCGTAGACGGAGTTCTTTATACCAAAGACAAAAAGACGCTCGTCAAAGCTCCCGCCAAATATCCCGACAAGGAATTGAACGTTCCGGAAGGCGTTTATTTTCTTGGCGCCAGGTCGTTTCTCGGTTGCGGGACGCTCGAATCGATCGCGCTGCCCGCGAGCGTCAAAAGAATCGACGACGACGCGTTTGGATATTGTTCCTCTCTGAAAGAAATCAAAGTCGCCGACGGCAGTTCGAGTTACAAAACGATCGACGGCGCTCTGTTTTCCAAAGACGGAAAAGTCCTCGTTTGCCATCCCGCCATGAGCTCGGTCAAAGCGTACGAAGTCCCAGACGGGGTCGAAGAAATAGTCGGAGGCGCGTTCGCGAACTCGTCCTCGCTGGAATCCGTCGTTTTGCCCGACAGCGTCAAACTAATTGGAAATTCGGGATTTGCCGCGTGCGAACGTCTCAAGGCGGCACGTCTGGGCGCGGGCGTCGGAGAGATCGGCCCGACGGCGTTTGCGGGCTGTTTGGCGCTCGAGTCGATCAAATTGCCCAAAAGCGTCTGGAATTTGGGGGTTTGCGCCTTTATTAATTGCCCGGCGTTGAAGAGAATCGACGTCGAGAAGGGAAACGCCTATTTGAAATCGGTCGACGGAATCGTGTTGACGAAAGACGGGAAGACGTTCGCGTGTTTTCCGGGCGGAATCGAGCTCAAAGAGTACGCCGTTCCCAAGGGGGTTACGGCGATTTTTCCCGGCGCGTTCTCCTGTTCGCGCGTGGAAACGGTCGTCCTTCCCGAGGGCGTCAGAGTGATCGCTCAGGCGGCGTTCGATCATTGCGCGGCGTTGAAATCAGTCGACTTGCCGAAGAGTCTCGAAGGAATCGGCGCAGGCGCGTTTCGACGATGCTCCTCGTTGGAAACGATCAAGCTTCCGGAACGACTTCAGGCGTTGGGGGACTCCGCCTTCGAGAAATGCGAGTCGTTAAAATCGATTAAGATTCCCGCTAAAATCAAGTCGATACCGTTCGGCGCGTTTCGAAGCTGCCCGGCGTTGGAAACGGTCGTTTTCTCAAAAGGGTTGACGTCGATTGAAGATCGCGCCTTCGAGGGGTGTTCGTCGCTGAAGGAGATCGTCTTCCCCGACAGCCTCCGAACGATCGGTAAAAACGCTTTTGCCGACTGTTCGGCGTTGACGTCGGTCGTCGCGCCCGACGCGCTTGCGGAGATCGACGAGACCGCGTTCAGGAACTGCCCGCTGTTGGCGGACGTTCCCAAAGGCAAGTCGCGCGCGAAACAAACGGCCCCGTCGAACGACCCTGCCGCGAAGAGCGAGAAAAAGACGCGGAGCGCCGAGAGCGATCAAAGCGCTCAAGTCGCGAAAAGCGGACAGAAGCCTCAGAGGGTCGTCGTTATTCCAAAAGACGTTACGGAGATTGGGGCGCCGTTTAACAAATTGACCAACGACAAACTCGCGGAACGATTTGAAGTTGAACCGGGCAATCCGTCTTACGCCGCCGTCGACGGGATTCTCTATTCGAAAGACCTGAAATCGCTTATGAGGGTTCCCGAACAGTATAGCGAATCTAATATAGCCGTGCCCGAGCGCGTAACGTATCTGGACGCTTTTGCTTTCGGCAATTGCGAACGTTTGAACACGATCGTTATTCCCGAGAGCGTCGACGAGATTTCGTCGATTGCGTTCGTCGCTTGTCGCTGCCTGAAGTCGATCGACGTCGTCGAGGGGAACAAGAGCTATAAGACGGTCGACGGCGCCCTGTTGACCAAAGACGGCAAGACGCTCGTTTGCGTTCCGGCGGGAATCAAACAAGACGCGTACGTCGTCCCAAACGGCGTCGAAACTATCGAGGACGCCGCGTTTGTCTGCTGCGCGTCGATAAAATCGCTCGTTCTTCCGGAAGGCGTCAAAAGAATTAACGGAAACGCGTTTTTATATAGTTCGTTTCAACAAATCACGTTGCCCGCGAGTTTGAAAGAAGTCTCTGTCGACGCTTTTTCCTCGTTTGACGTCAAGCCGATAATTCGAGCTCCCAAAGGCTCGTCCGGCGAGGCGATCGCGAAGAGGAACAAACTTCGGTTTGAGCCGCTGTGAACTTGCTAAACGTCCTTAAAACGCGGCGCTCTTGATTTTGAATCGCCGCGTCGATATAATGCTTTCAGGAGTTCAGAAGACGTTCGCGACTATGTTTTTACGTCTATCGAGTCTTCTGAAGCTCTGTGTTGTTTATCGGAAGGAGCAAAAAGATGAACAGATTGTTTTCTATCGCCGTCGCGGCGATTTTGGCGTCGGGGGCGTTTTGGTTTTGTTCGTCTCAATGCGTTGCTCAAACGCAAGACGGCGCGTTTGACGATTTGAAAATAAAAGAGATTTTCGTTCCGGCCTGGGATTCGCAACTCCTTCCCGATCTTTCGGTCAAAACGTCCATGTACGTTCCGTCCGGGGACGTTCCGGTTAGTGTCGATAAGCGTCTTCCAGAAGCCGAAGACGAAACGCCCGACGAATTAAAAGACGAGTCTCTCGACGTCCCCGAGGGGGAAACGCGCGAGTTTTACTCGCAAAAGGTAAAAAACTTTAGCGACGCGATCAAGCGCGCTTGTCCGAACGGCTCCGATCAACATGCGATCGATAAGGAGTCGGTTCTGAAATACGCGAAGCCGATGAAGGCGGCGATTAAAGGATTGGCGACTTTTGCTCGCGACGGAGATTCGGCGTTCGACCCGTCGACGTTGCAAATCGACGCCGCGTTGACGACGCTTCGGCAAGCGTTCGCGGAAGCTGGGGCGCAAGACGAACTCGACGCGCTTGAACAAGACGTCGGGAACTGGCTTGAAGCCGAACTGGACCGCAAAGATTGTCGTCGCGAATTGACGGGCGCCTACCAACGCGTTCTGCTTCCTCTTGAGACGAACAACGCACTGACGGGGCCGGAAGCGTCGGAGTTGGGCAAGGCGAAAGTTCTGCGCAAACTTCTCGACGCCGAACTTGCCAAAGAACGTCCGGACGAAGCGCGCGTTCGATACTTCCGGGAAAGATACAACGACGAACTCGTTTTCGAGTTTCAGGAGAATCCGGCGAAGCGCGACGAAATCTTACTAACCGCGTTGCGCGACGAAAAAGCGTCCCCGCGTCCTCAACGGATCGTCTCCGATTACTTACGCGCCCGCTGGGGCGCCGACGCGAGAAAACTCCTTGTCGAAAAAGGCGACGTCGACGGGGCTCTCGAATTGGCGCTCGAATGCGTCGACGCTTCGTTGGAAACGCCTTCTCCCGACGTTTTTCAAGAGGTCTACGATTCTTTTGCGGCGGTCGTGGCAATCGATTCGCAACGGGGGGACGAAAAGATCGTCGAAACGATGGAACGTTATTCTGCGAGCGACGTTAAGGACGTCGCTCAGGAAAATATGAACCTTGCGCAGTTGCGAAAGTTCGAAGGAGAAAAGCCCGTTGTGGAAGGCGTTTGCGTCGACGGTTCCGTTCTCGACTGGAACAGTTTTCGAGGCAAGCCGACGATCCTTGTTCTTTGCGAATCCAATTCTTTCCAGGATCCGGTTTTTAGAAACGCTTACGATCTGCTGAAGCTCTTTGCCGACAGCGAAGAGGCCAATATCCTGACTTATACGGCGGACGACGTTCCTGATCTCTGGAAACCGTTTGAAGCTCAGACGCCCTGGAGGACCGTCTCCAAAAAGCTGACGCTCGACGCGCAAGATAAAAAATATCGCGAGTTGACCAACAGCTTCGGTTTTCGCATTGTTCGTTCGAAAGCCCTGTCGGAGAACCGGTACGTTCCGCGATTTATTTTGTTCGATTCCGAAGGCGTCGTCGTTAAAAACCTCGGCCCCGATTGCGCGGCGTTTGAAACGTTTTTGTCCGAAATCTATTCGAACTTCTTTGAGACGGCGTATCGGTCCGTTATCGAATTGTTCGACGTTCCGGACGACAAGAACCGCGCGTTTTACGAACAACGCCTTCAGGCGTTGGGACAGGCGGAGACGACGATTTTTAATTCGCTCAATTCCCACCGGGAGCCGAATTACGAACAAGCGTTAAAGCAAATGGAGCAGAAAAGGGCGGACGCGGTCGAACGCGCGCTCAAATTAGCGGTTTTCCGCCCGGAAGACGATCGTTCGATCGACGACGCCAAAAAGAACGCGCTTCTGAACGAATACTCGAATCGAATTGTCAATCGCGAAGATCGCGCCGCCGTCGTCGAACTGTTGAACTTCGAGAACGCCAAAGCAAACCCCAATATGGGGCTCGTTTCGCATCTTCGCAACAAGTTGATACAATGGGACGTTAGCGACGCCAAAGCCGACCCCGAGCAAGCCGCCGAGAATTTGCGGAAGATGCGCGCCGCCAGACGCGGGGAAAAACAGATCGAACTGGCGTCGCAACAAAGTCAGTTCGATCTTCAATGGGAAAACAATTTGACCTATGAGCTTCTTAACGCCGATATCCAGAACGGACTACGCAAAGACGACGAACAGGGCATGAAAGAAGCGCTCGATCAATGTCTCGCGGACGCGGCCGACGTTCCTTCAGGTCTTCCCGGACTCGTTTGGAGCTACCTCGACATAGCGCAAAAGTTGTTGAAGGAACTCGACCGCCCCGACATGGCCGAGTATTTCAGAAAGGCCGGAATTGAGAAGTTTAAGACGTCCGACAATCCGTTCGCGGAGTATTTCGTCAGCGATCTTCAGGCGGTCGACCGTTACAACGATTTGCCCGGCAACGAGCTGGATTTCCAGGCTCATTGGTTCAATCCCGACGACTTCAAAGACAATCAGCCTCTCGACTGGGCGAGCTTTCGCGGCAAGGTCGTTTTGATTTGCTACGTAACCCCGCTCGATTCTAACACGTTAAATCTTTGCAATCCTGAAACTTCGGCGAAAATCGACGAACTAAAGGCGTTGTGGCAAAAGTACGGCGACGCCGGTCTGGAAGTCGTTCTGTATTTTCGGGAGGGTATTCCGGAACAGTGCGCGAAGTTGATCAAGGAAAAGGAAGTCCCCTGGAGAACGGCGAGAACCTACTCCGTTCGGATTCCTTCGTTCTATAAGACGTTTCGCGAGTATTACGATTTGAAACCTCTGACGACGATTCTCGTTGGAAAGGACGGAAAAGTCGTCGACAACAACGCGGGCGGGGAACGTTTGGAGAAGGAGCTTGAGGAACTGTTCCCGGCGCGGAACCCCGATCTTCAGCGCGGGGGCGAAACGGCTCCGTCGGCGACGCGTCGGGTTCTTCGAGAACGTCGGCGACAATTATTGAATCCGCGTCGTTGGTTTTGGCGTTGACGAAGAAGCCGTCGACTTTAAGCGCGCCTGCGCTCGAAGAGCTTTGGGCGCGGATTTTACGTCGCAGCGGTTGACGTCGTTGTCCGGCGATAACGTCCAACCCCAAAGGCGGCGCTTCGCGCCAGTATTGCCGCCTCGCCGACGTTTCATTCTGTCGGTAAATTCAATTTTGTATAAGACTATTCCTCTAACATGGCTTCGACCGCCTCGCGCGCGGCGCCATAAGGACCGTTAAGATTTTCGCGATTTCTTGCGTCGCGAATAGCGTCGCGCAACTCTGCTGGAATCGAGCGACGTCGAACGGGAAAAGGCAGTCCGCCGTTCTCGATAGCGGACGTAAGAAAAATGCGAACGGCGGTCGACGTATCGAGTCCCAAACTGACGAAGAGTTCGTCGGCGCGCGCTTTGAGATCGTCGCTCAATCGTATTTGAAGGGTTGCCATAGAATTGTCTCCTTGTTTCTGAATTGTAACGCTTTTGCGTTGATTTGTCAATACAGAAAGTTGCAAAAATATGACAATATAATGACGCGGCTCCTTTTATAACGCGCCGCCGGGCTGCGCGGGACAAGCCCGCTTCGCCCTTTGGAAGGCGGCTGGAGAATTTGCGTTTTGGCGTCGCGAGCGACCAACGGGAGCGAGTGTTTCATCTCCGCGCGGAAGCGCGAACCGTCAGCGGCGACGTCGCCGCCGCGTCGCGACCCCAGACTTCGATCTCTTTGACGCCGTTGTATTCCAGCGGAAACGTTTCCCGAAGATCGGTCAATTTGACAAACGACGATTTCGTCCTGGGAACGGCGAATTCCTGCGGTTCTTCCGTAAGTTTCAACTCAATCGGGATCTTCGATCCGTCTTCAAATTCCAACGCGGCGCTTGTCCACGTCTTCTTCTGATCCGGCGCGAGTTTGAGCGCGACGACGACCTTTTCAATTTCCACGTCGCGTCCGAATTCGACGCTCAGCCAAAGATCGGTTCGTTTCGCGGGGCCCCAATACGCCGCGCCGTCGAGATTTCCGTCGATCGCGTTGATCGGAGAATATTCCGGTCGATACCGATGCCACGAATTGGAGACGACGCGCGGATAGCTGCGTATCGAGCAGGTAAACGCGTCGGAATTGAGCGCCAGATTTCTGACGGGGTTCCCTTCGACGTTCGTTCCGCCGCGCGCGTCTTTCCCTTCGGCAAGTCCGTAAATCGGAACCGTTTGCGGAAGTCGGTCGAACGCGTCGACAAATTCGCGTTGCGCTTGCGGGCCGCCAAGTTCCGACGCGGGGAAGTCGGTCGGCGCGAACGACTCGCCCTTCGCCGCGCGTCGATATTTGTCGATCGCCGCAACTTCCAATTCCGCTTCCCGCAATCGTTTCGCTTCAAAATAAAGATAAATCTGCCTCATCTTGTCGCGATAGACGTACCACGGCGTCAAGCCCGAGTGGACGTTGTGAACAAGCCGATCCCAGTCGTTGAGTTCGAGCCACGAGCCAGAGTAAGGCACGTTCAAATCGATCCAGCACGCGATCGTTTCTTTTTCTTTTTCCGTAAGTTGCACGCCGTAATGCGACGGCTCGAGATAGTTCATTAGCCGGCTCGACGTCGATCCGTACGAGTACGGCGGAAGCATCCCGCAAACCGACGAAACGTGCAGCCAGTTGATAATTCCGCTCCCGTCGTATTCGGAAGAGTCGTACCCCGTCTTGTTGGGATTCGGCACGTTTTCCGCCTTGCCGCCGAAATAAGAAAGGTAGGCGGCGTCGTAACTTGCGTGCGCGATGTCCGTCTGCAGCCCGTCCGGAATCTTCGCGTTGTAGCCGAAGTCGGTCAGGTTGAGGTACGATTCGCTGAACTTGCGTCCCGGCGTTCCCTGCGTCGTTTTGGAGCCGTAGGGCCGCAACATGATCCGCCATTTCGTTCGGTCGTAGATTTCCCCGTTGGTCACGGGCCGTTCGTCGCCGAGCAAACTCAGCGGCACGTCCGCCTTGTCGGGGTTCTTCGCGCCGGCGTGGCAGCAGACGCAATGCTCGTCCCAAATCGGCTGAACTTCGCGCGTGTAGCTGAACCCCGTGGGAACGTCGTCCGCCTGCGGCGCGTTCGGGCCGAGATATTTAATCGCGGCCTTTTCCGCGTCGGTCAGATAGCGTTCCATCTCCTGAACCGGCTCGTCGCCCGGCTCGAAGAACGGCTTGATTTTTTGCGGCGCTTTGCTCGCGGCGATCGACGCGTTGATTCCGGTCGCGTCGGCGCCGATCGATTCGTTTTTGTCTTCGTGGCATCCGATGCACGCGAACGTTTCGCCCGGCAGAACGAGCGTCCAGCTGCGCATGTTCTGAATCATGCGCCCTTTGTCGTCCAGAAGCTGGAAGAAGACGGGAACGCGCGAGGGACATTCGAAATAGCAACTGCCGTCTTCCTCGACGTCGACGGTTCCCAAAACGTGTTTGACGTCGTAACTTCCGTTGTTGATCGCGCATGGAGACGTTTGATGTCCGCCCCACGGATGAAGCCCGAGCGCGACGGTTCCCTTGGCGCGATAATCGAGCGCGACGACGCGCAGTTTCTTAACGGTTCCGCGCTCGACGCCTTCGATCGGGGGACCGAAATAGACGTCCTGAACGTAAAATAAGCCGGAGTCTTTACTTTCGTCGACGACCGACTGGCGCGTCTGCGGCGCGTCGCGTTCGCAAAGCGGAACCGCCTGACACGCGGAAACGACCGGATCGAACGCGAGCAGTTCGCGGCGTCCGTCCCTGTGGAACCAGTACAGTCCAAACGGCTGGCCCCCTTGTTTGCCGTCTTTAATTCCTTTAAGCGCGCGAATTCCGCCCCCTTCGGGCAGGTATCCGACGATCAAATTCTCTTCGTCGAGCGGAGTAGGGTACTGGAACTGCTCACCGTCGGTTCCATGAACGATATCTCCTCGCGTGCCCTGGCCTTCCATATTTTCGACCGGCCTGACAGGGGCGAGATAGTTCAGTCCTTCTCCGGCGTTCGTTCCGTGGGAGCGGTCGATTTCGATTAGTTTGCCGCGCTGATCGATATGGTGCGCGCCCGAGATCGCAAAGACTTTGGTCGAGTCGGGGACGGCGCGCGCGTGAAGTATCGCCGAAGGATACTGCGAATTGTTTCCGTAATATTCCGTCTGGTTCGTTCCGTCGGCGTTCATGACGAACAGGCTGTGCAGATACCCCGCGTGCCGATCGGAATATTCCCAACGCGTGTAAACGACGCGTCCGTCGTTGGTTATATGCGGAAAGACCGTGTGTCCGTGATCGACGCCCAGACGGCGGATAAACCGGCCTTTCGCGTCGCACGTGTAGAGATTGCACACGCTCGACCACCAGCACGGCGCGGAGAAGTCGCAGCGCGTCGACGTGAAGATCAAGTCGCCGTTTGGCAGCCAGTCGGGCTCCATGTCGGCGACGCCCGGCCCAAACGTGATTCGCTCGATCTCGCGCGTTTCCAAATTCATCGTGTAGAGGTGGAAATCGTCGTCGACGTCGTTGCGGCGCATGGAAAACGCGAGCGTCTTGCCGTCCCAGGAGACCGCTGGATCGCGGACGACGCCCTCGGGGCAGTCGAGCAGAAGTTCGCTCGACGTTTCGCCGTTTTCGCCGATTCGTAAGATTCGCAATTGCGAGCCCATGCGGTAGTCGGCGCCCTTTTCGCGAAAGATCGCGTCGGTAAGATGGTCGGTCATCGCGAACATCGCCTGACAGTCGCCGAAAACGAAGTGCTTCGCGTAGACATATTCTCTGGGCGCGTCGTCAAAATACGCCAGGCGAGCGTCGCGCCGCTTTTGGCAGGCGTCGTAATAAAGCTCTTTCCAGCGCGGATCGTTTCCGGGCGCCGCGGCGAGTTCGTCGACGCGTTTTTTGAACGGCCCGGCGTCCGAATCGCCGAGTTCCTCGAGAACTTTGTCGACAAGTTTCTTCTCCGCGTCGTTCGACCCGGCGCTCGTGAAGAAGTCGTCGACTTTGAGCGTCCCCGCGTCCTGATAGAGCCAGTCGCGCCGCATGCGCTCGACGGGAAACGCCTCTTCCGGCTCCGCCGCGAGCGCCGACGCCAGAAACGTCGCGCTTGCGACTAACGCCAGAAACGTTGTTGTCGCATAGTTTTTTGTCATTGTTTTCACTTGAGGTCGCTGTGATTGCGCTTCGCCGCGTATGGCGACGCTTGAACGCTATGTTTGTCGCGTTGTAATTTTGCTTCGATCGTTTATTATAAATCTCCGCGTTTTGAAAAACAACCGCCGGAGATCAAAAAGTTGACCCGCGGTCGCGCATCTTTTATAATGAGGAAAGTCAGCGTTTTTGTAATCTTCGCAATTGAGGAACCGGTTATGCCGATTGAATTTAATATGGAAACGGGAGTCGCGTTTGTCGGCGAGGACGTGGATTCCTTTGATCCCGACGCGTTCGACTGGAGTCAACGCTTGAAACGCTTTGAGGCGGATCCTGAAAATTCGGCCTTCCGTTCGATCGACGGCGTTCTGTATTCCAAGGATCTTAAGACGCTCGTTCGCGTTCCGTGTTATTACGACGGCGAATTGTCGATTCCGTCGGGCGTCGCTACGATTGGTAAGTCGGCTTGTAAACATTGCCGACTTTCGAAGATTGTTCTGCCCGATTCTGTCGTAACAATCGAAACCGAGGCGTTTAGCTGGTGTATGAGTCTCAGCGCGGCGTATATCGGTTCCGGAGTTAAGTCCATTGGCGACAACGCGTTTACTTGTTGTTACCCGCTAGAAAAGATCGATCTTCCCAAGACGCTCAAAACGATCGGTTCGCGCGCTTTCGCGGGTTGCTACTGTTTAAAGTCTGTCGATCTTCCGCAGGGATTGACGAAAATCGGCACGGGCGCGTTTTCAAGGAGTTTGTCAAATTCAGCGACTCTTCCTGACGGAATTACGTCGATCGCGTCAAGGACGTTCGAAGGGAGCAGCCTGAAAACGATCGATCTTCCTCCGAATTTACGTTCGATTGGCAATTCCGCTTTTAAGAATTCCAGTTTAACCGCGATCGACTTTCCCGACGGCGTTAAAACAATTGGAATCGACGCGTTTGCGTTTTGTCGAGAGCTCAAATCGCTTACTCTTCCGCCCAATATCGAAACGATTGGCGAAGGCGCGTTCAATTTCTGCATGTCGCTGACGAAGATCAACGCGTCAGGAGACGACGGCCCCTTTTCCGTCAGCGACGGGGCGCTTCTTGGCGATTACGGCGAGACTCTTTTATGGTTTCCAATCGCCGACCCGCGACGCCGCTACGTCGTTCCCGACGGCGTGAAGAAGATTGGCGCAAGAGCGTTCAGCGGATTTCAAACGGACTTGGGAGCCAATTTGGAAGAACTTGTTTTGCCGGACGGCCTGGAAATTATTGGAAAAGAAGCGTTTTCTTATAGCATGCGTTTGACGGACGTCGTTTTGCCCGAGAGCGTCAAATACATCGGCGAACTTGCGTTTTGCGACGGTTGTGTGAACGAGCTTGTTATTCCTGACGGAATTGAGAAGATTTGTCGCTGGGCGTTCTGTCGTTGTCGCAATCTTGTCTTACGCGGTTCGGAAGGTTCCTACGCCGAGGAATACGCCGAGAAGAATAAGATACCGTTTAAACCGCTTTGAGCGCGGCGGGAACGACTGCTTTAAAAGATTATTTTTGAGAATTAACGACGATGAAAAAAGCGAGCAAACAATTGGCGATTGCGTCGACGGTTTTTGCCGTTTTGTTTGCGTCGGTCGTTATCGCGCTCTTTTGCCGTTTCAGTCGAACGACCGCCGTTCCCGACAATTACGCGCAGACGATCGAGCCGGGCGCGCCGTTGGAAGCGAAATATCTGGCGGAAGGACCGTATAAAGTCGCGCGTTTTGAATCCCCCGCGCCGAACGGCTGGGAACGCTACGTCGTTTTTTATCCGGAAGTTCTGGAAAAGAGCGGGGATAAGTTTCCCGTCGTCGTTTTTGTCAACGGGGCGGGCGTCAGGGCGGCCGATTATCCCGCGCTTTTTAAACGCGCGGCGTCGCGCGGATTCGTCGCAATCGGGAACGACGACCGGGGACCGCTCAGCGGCGCGTCGACCGACGCGACGACCTCGTTTCTTCTGGCGCAAAACGACGACGAATCAAGCGTTTTCTATCGTCGAATCGACGTTGATCGAATAGGGCTTTGCGGTTGTTCGCAGGGCGGCGCGGCGATTTTCAGAGCGATTACGGATCAGCCGCGCGGGAACATCTATCGTTGCGCCGCGACGCTTTCGCCCGCGCCGTCGGGGAAACAGTTCTCCGATTTGCTTAAGCCGTACGACGTAACGATTCCCGTCCTGATCGTTTCCGGATCCGAAGATCAAAACGTCTCGTGGACGCAGTTGCGGGAGACGTACGAGGAGATTCAGGCGCCCAAAGCGCTTGTTCGCAAAAAAGACGTCGATCATTACGGAATACTTTACGCGGCGGACGGTTACGTCGCGGCGTGGTTCGCGTGGCGCTTGCAAGACGACGAGGAAGCGGCGAAAGCGTTTGTCGGGGACGAGCCGGAGATTGCCGGGAATCCGAAGTACCGGGATTGGAAGAGCTCGTTGGAGAACGCCGGGCGTTTTTAATCCGCTCTCTTTGGTCCGTTCGTCGCCCGGTTGAATCACGCCGCGCCCGCGCTCCGCAGGAGCGCGCCTCTGTTTTCACTGCGTCGAGGGTAAGAATTATCAGGCGTTCAAGAGAGTGACGGCGATTTTTCCGGAAACGATCTGTCAAAGAGTTTTTCATCATTTATTCATCTCCCATTGATTCTTTAGCAAAGGCGTTATATAATGAAGTAGGGAAATTCCTACTTCTAAGGTTAAAAGGAAAAAATAGTATGTTGACAAACACTTTTATTGACAGCGCAAAGGTCATGTCAAAAGGACAAGTGACGATCCCGAAAGACGTTCGGGGAGTTCTGGGCGTAACGGTCGGCGATCGTGTCTCTTTCATTGTAGAGGGTAATAGCGTCCGGGTCGTCAATTCGGCGGTTTATGCTATGCAGACGCTGCAAAAGGAAATGGTCGGCGAAGCGGAACGCGCGGGGCTTGTTTCTGACGACGACGTGACGGCTCTTGTAAAAGAAATAAGAGACGCGGATAAAGCATGAGAGTATTGATTGACACAAACGTCCTTATCTCTGCCGCGCTTAATCCGGACGGCGTCGCGTTTCAGGCGTATCGAAAGGCGGCTTCATACCCCAATCACGGGTTGATTTGCGAGCAAAATGTCGACGAACTTAAGCGCGTTTTCAATAAAAAGTTTCCGGACAAAACGATTGCGTTGGATCGCTTTTTGGCCGTTGCGCTCATGACGTTGGAACTTGTGCCCGTATCGTCTGAAGAACGGGACGTCGAGGGACAAATCCGAGACGCCGACGATCGCCCCATATTACGGGCGGCGATTGAAGCGGGCGCGGATATTTTAGTGACGGGCGATAAGGATTTTTTGGAATCCGGCGTTACAAAACCCGCTATTCTGACGCCGTCTGAATTTGTCAATTGGAAGTAAAAAACGACGCTCGACAAAAATTGGAAGCGTCCCAAAAGCCAGACGTCGCGGCATGACGCCAACGAGAAGAGCGCCTTTTTACGCCGCCAGGAACAAGATTTCGTTCAAGCCGCTTTGAGCCCTGTAGTCGGGTAGTTGAACGCGGGTCATTCGTCTTTCTTACGTTGCAAACAGAGGGGATTATTATGGCGAAGTTACATTTTTTGCCCTTTTCGTCGGTTCTTTCTTTTGCGGCGCCTTTTGTCGTTGCGATGGCGACCGTGTTTGGAATCGTAGACCCCATGTCGACCGCGTTCGCCGAACAGAGCGACGTCGACGGATCCAGAACGACCAGTCGTTCCGAAGAAGCGCCGAAACAGACCGAAAACGTCGCTTCGCGTCGCAAGAGTATAATGAGAAACGGGGAATATCCCCCGGAGAAAATCGGGCCTTATGTTGTTCGCGACGTTGAGGGAGGCGTTTCGATAGACGGTCTTTCCGAAGACGTTCGGCTGGAGGACGGAAAACTCGTTCTGCCCGAGCAAATTAACGGGAAACAAGTCGTTGAAATCGGCGAGCATGCGATTGCCCGAAGGAGTTCGCTCAAAGACGTCGTTATTCCCAAGAGCGTGAAGACGATCGGACAAAGCGCGTTCAGCGGTTGTGCTTCGCTGACAAACCTGTTTATTCCCGCGGGCGTTGAAACGATTGAAGAGGGCGCTTTTACCGGTTGCGACGCGGCGATTGAAGTCGCGCCGGAGAATCCCAACTATGTTTCCGACGACGGCGTTCTCTTTGACAAGGCGAAAGAAATTCTGCTGTATTTTCCCCCCTCCGTTTCCGTTCGATCGTACGCGGTCCCCAGGAGCGTTCGAAGAATCGGAAGCTACGCGTTTTACAATCGCGCTTTTTTAACGAGCGTCGTTATTCCCGACGGCGTCGTTGAGATTGGCGACGGCGCGTTTTTCGGTTGCTCTTCGCTGACAAGCGTCAAGATTCCCGAGAGCGTCGAAAGTATAGGAACCGGCGGTAGCGTTGGATTCGGCGTGTTTGAGGACTGTTCTTCGCTCGCTCGCGTCGTTCTTCCCAAAAAAGCGAAAACGCTCGGTTCTCGTACGTTCCAATATTGTTCTTCATTAACGGGCGTTATTCTTCCCGAAGGAATTGACGCAATCAACGAAGGAACCTTTAACGAATGTTCTTCTCTTAAAAGCGTCGTCATTCCTAAGGGCGTAAAATCAATCGGATACAGAGCGTTCAAAAAGTGTTCTTCATTATTGGAAGTCGAATTTCCAGAAGGAGTAGAAGCGATATGCTCCGACGCGTTTTTCGGTTGTTCTTCGCTGACGAGCGTCGTCTTACGCGACGGACTCAAAGCGATTCACGAGGGGGCGTTCGACCGTTGTTCCTCGCTGAAACGCGTCGTTTTTCCCGAAGGACTTGAATCAGTTGAAGCACGCGCGTTCTGGGAGTGTTCTTCGCTAGAAGAAGCGAATTTGCCAGACAGCGTTCGACGAATTGATTCAAACGCTTTTAGCTACTGTTCCTCGTTGACTTGTTTTACCGTTCCGAAAAACATAAAGAAACTCGACAGAAGCGTTTTTATTTATTGTTCCTCGCTGGCGCGTTTCGTTATTCATAATGCCGTTGAAGTAATTAACAACTGGGAATTCAATCATTGCGGCCCAATGTTTGAAGTCGATCCAGGGAATCCATACTATTCGTCCGAATCCGGGATACTATTCGATAAGAAGAAGGAAACGATTGTGCGTTTCCCAATCTCAACTTCAATTCGCTCTTACGAGATTCCAAAGGGGGTTAAAAGAATTGAATCGCATGCGTTTTCCGGGTGTTCTTCCCTGACAAACGTCGTTATTCCCGACGGCGTGTCTTATATTGGAATGAACGCTTTTTCCGAATGTTTCGCTCTTGCGCAAATCGATATTCCCGAATCTGTTACGATAATTAACGATTACGCTTTTTCCGGTTGCGCTTCGTTGACGCGCGTCGTCGTTCCAAATTCCGTCAAGATTCTTAATCACGGCGTCTTTTCCAATTGTTCTTCGTTGAAAAGCGTCGCGCTTTCTGAAGGAATCGACGCGATCGCCGATTCTATGTTTGCCGACAGTTCCACGCTCGAGAGGCTGGTCGTGCCCGAAGGCGTCAAAAGAATCGAACTCTTCGCGTTCCTGCGTTGCTCCTCTCTGGCGAGCGTGGAAATACCCAAAAGCGTTGAAGAAATCGACCCGAGGGCGTTTTCGTCCAGCGGCCCCGCGATTAAGGTCGATCCGGAGAATCCGTATTATTCTTCAGAATCCGGGATCCTTTTCGACAAGGCGAAAGAAACGCTTATTTCCTATCCGTCCGCTCCAAACCCTGTTTGCAACGTGCCCGAAACTGTCAAAACAATCGGCCCCGAGGCGTTCTCCTACTATCCGTCGCTGAAAAAAATCGTTATTTCCAAAGGAGTTGAAGCGATTGACGAGATCGCTTTTGCTAATTGCGACGCGGCGATCGACGTCGACCCGAACAACGCTTATTTCCGTTCCGAATCGGGCGTTCTTTTTGACAAAAAGATGGAAACGCTCGTGAAGTTTCCGTCGTCGAGTCGGGTTCAGAGCTACGAAATACCAGAGACGGTCAAGAAGATTGCCAACTACGCCTTTGAGGGATGTTCGTCGCTAAAGAGCGTCGTTATTCCCGAAGGAGTTGAAACAATCGGTCGCGGCGCTTTTTTAGATTGCGCGGGGCTCGCCGAACTGAACCTTCCCGCCGGCGTTAAAACGATCGAGACGTACGCTTTTCGCGGTTGTTCTTCTTTGACGAGCGTCGTTTTGCCTGAAAGCTTGAAAGCCGTCGAGCCCGGAATTTTTTCCAGTTGTTCCGCGCTAAAAGACGCGCTCCTTCCCAGAAGCGTCGAAAGGATTGCCGACGGCGCCTTTTCTGGTTCTCCAGCCAAAATCCGCGTCTACGAGGGTAGTTACGCCGAACATTGGGCGCGCTTTAAAAGACTCGAATACGAGATTGTCGGGCCGGAATAACCGTCAGGCTTCGTTGGAGGACGCCGGGCGTTTTTAATCCGCTCTCTTTGGTCCGTTCGTCGCCCGTTTGAATCACGCCGCGCCTCATTGGGCGCATGCTTATTAAAACTGCGTTGCGGCGGCGTTACGCTTTGTTTTAACCGGACGTTACTTTCTGTCAGGTCGTAAAGTCGAGCGTCAGGGGAGTTTCGCCCTGTTTTCCAAAGAAGTTAATCGGGACGACTTCCATATGATAATCTGTTTTCGGGTCCAGATTCGTTAAACTGAACGTTATTTTATCCGGCTGGGGATTGCGGTAGAATTTCGACCACAAGAGCCGCTCCGCGACGATCTTTTCAGGCTCGTTTTTCTTGACGAGAACGACTCGATAACTCTGGACGACTTCGACGTTTTGCGCTTGCGGAAAACGAAACGAACCGCCGTCGGACGGTCGTTCGTCGCGCCAAAGTCCTGCGCCGGGGCCCCAGACGGGCGTGGGAAACGTTTCGATTCGCGCGTCGGAATAGGGACGGCAGGTTGGGTCGGCGGGGCGTTCGACGCGATATTCGCGAGCGATCAACGATTCGGACGGCAAGTCCATAATTCGCAAGCGGACGGAAAAATCGCGCGAAACTTCGACGACGTAGAATTGCGCGTATTCGTAACGGTCTTCGGGCGTCGTGTCGTAGGGCGGTTCGAGGAATTTGCCGTAAGTTAACGTTCCGCAACCGAATAGAGTGAATTTCCCTTGCCAGGCGACGCCGGGGTCGGAAATCGGATAGTGCGAATGTCCTGAAAAATCAATAAGTTGAGGATACTTTTCGAAAATCGGGAAGAGGTCGGACGCCCCTTGCGGACCTTTGTGACAACGCGTCGTTCGTCGTCCTTTCAGCCATTGAGGTTCCGCGGCGAGAAGCTCCGGAGTTTCAGGACGCGTTACGTGATAATGTTGGAAAAAGAAGATCGGTCGCTCGGGCCCGCCCTCGGCGACGGCGGCTTCCAGTTCGCGTTCAACCCATTCGAGGCGGTTTTTATAAACGCCGTCGGTCTCGCAGACGTCGTCGGGAGAAAGCGTTATAAATTGAAATCCGCCGATCTCGCGCCGACGGTTTCCGGGCGTCTTGCAAATTTTTTCCCAAAGCTCCCGCGAGCCGCCCATATATTCGTGGCTTCCCATACAGAGAACGCGTTGCGTTTCGGCGGGAAGGGCGGCGTCTAACGTTTTGCAAAAGGGAACGAGCTCTTCTTCGACCCCGCGATTTGTCATGTCGCCGCAAACGGCGAAAGCGTCGAGACGCTCGTAAGGCTGCGCGGAAGCGTAGTCGACGGCGAGTCGAATCGCTTTGGCTAATCGCGATTGTTGCGTTTCCTGGGAATTGCCGGGGAAGAAGCCCGGATAGAAAGAGCCTGGAAAATGCGTGTCGCACGTAACGGCGAAACGCAAGATCACGTCGTCGGCGCTATCTTGCGCAAACGTCTTTTCGGGCGCGACCGCGGCGGCTCCGGCGAAGAGAGACGCCGTCTTCAAAAAATCGCGGCGCGGCAGTTTGTCAACGCGCATATTTTGTCTCCTGTTTTCTAAAAAAACGCGGCAAAAGACGCGCGTCGACGTTCTGCCGACATCGCCTTTTGCCGCGCGTGCGCGATTACGTTTTAACGGGCGATAAATTCAAGGCACAAAGGCAGCGCTTCGCGCCAATACTCCCACGTATGTCCGCCGTTGCGGACGCGGAGTTCGCACGGGACTTTTGCGGCGCGCGCCTCGTTGAAGAACGCCCAATTGCCCTTGAGCAACGCGTCGTCGTCGCCGCAGTCGAGGATGAATCGAACGGCGTTTTTATCCGCGAGGTTCTTGACGAGCGTGTGCGGATCGTTGGCGAAGTAATAGTCGTCGAATCGATTGTCGCTTTCGGTCATGTCGTCGCGCGACTTATACCGTTTGAGGAACTCTTCGAACGAATGCGTTTCGACTTCGTCTTTGGTTCGAATCGCGGCGCCCATGGCGTAGCAGGAGTCGAACATGTCCGAATGGCGCAGCGCGTAGAGCAAACTTCCGTAGCCGCCCATCGACATTCCGGCGATTGCGCGGTCTTTTTTGTCGGTCTTGCATCGGTACGAACGCTCGATTTCGGGGATCAGCTCGTTAAAGAAGAACGATTCGTATTTGCACGAATCGTCGGCGGAGTCGCGATACCAGTCGCTTCGCGCGTCCGGCATGACGACGATGCGTTTCTGATCCGGACGAGCCGCGAAATACGCGTTGCAGGTATTGACCATATTTCCAAGTTTGTCGTCGCTCCAATTCGTTTCGTCGCCGCCCATTCCGTGCAGCAGGTACAGAACCGGATAGAACAGAGACGTCGTCTGGTATTCGTTGGGAACGTAAACGCGGTATTTGACTTCGCGTTTGAGATTCTCGCTGTAAATCGTTTTCGATTCGACTCTTGCGCCGGACGAACCTTCTTTGGGCGCGAGCGATTTCTCTAACTCGCGCAGTTTCGCGAGCGCGTCGGGATTCTCGGGCAGCGGCGCGTCTTTGGCGGCGACGAGCAGGTCGTCGAACAAGACGTTGATTTGGCCCTGATAGTCGTTGCAGTCGGAAGTTATGGCGACGACGATATTTTGGTCGGGCATGACGACGCAGAACTGACAGTACGCTCCGTCGCCGCGATAGACGTTGTGGCGGCAGCGCCAGAACTGGAAGCAGTACCCCTGCGCCCAGTCGCTGTCGGGATTGTCCCCGTTGGAGACGTGCTTGGTCGTCGCGTTCTCAATCCATTCGGCGGGAAGGAGTTGTTCGCCGTTCCATTTGCCCTTTTGCAAATAGAATTGGCCGAATTTCGCTATGTCTTCGGTCTTGAGGAAAAGCCCCGTGCCGCCCTTGGAGACGCCTTCCGGAGACTGTTCCCAGACGGGCGTTTCGATATGGAGCGGTTCGAACAGACGCGGAATCAGGTAGTCGCGCGTCGTTTGCCCGGTCGCTTTTTGGAGCGCGGCGGAGAGCATGTACGTGCCCGCCGTGTTGTAGCGGAAGAACGTCTTCGGCTCGTGTTCGACCGGATGCTGCAGGAATAAACGAACCCACGTTGGGTTGTCGCCCGTCGGGGGAACGTAGCGGTCGTAGGCGGAAACGACCAGATTAGGAATCGACGGTTCCGTAGAATGTCCGCACGACATCGACAGAAGCGACTCGATATCGACGTTTTTGAGATTTTCCGACGGATTTTCCGGAACGTCGTCGGGAAAAATATCGACGATTTTCTGATCGAGCGACAATTTGCCTTCGGCGACGGCGAATCCGATCGCG
Source organism: Thermoguttaceae bacterium (assembly GCA_017550965.1). Lineage (GTDB taxonomy): Bacteria > Planctomycetota > Planctomycetia > Pirellulales > Thermoguttaceae > RUG369. The sequence continues at coordinate 2,810 of JAFZNK010000258.1, read as the reverse complement.
GTCGAGCAGAAACTCTTGCTCAGCGAATACATCGCGTGCGGAATATCGGGACCGTTGGGCGCGCGCCACGCTTCCGCGACGACTTTGCCGTCGCGAAGAATCATGACGCTGTCGACGCGATTGAATTTTTCGTCGAGATCGCGAATTGTTTTCGCGACGTCGTCGGAGGAGAGCCCGACCGATTCCGGGGTCGCGCGCGGCAACGCGCCGTTTTCGTCCAGGTTTTGCGAATAAAGCGTTTGCGAGACGGCAAGCGCAAACGTCGCGATTGCGACAATCAACAGATATTGACGTTTCATTTTTATCCTTTCGCTAAAAGAGCGTTGAAACGGGTTTTCGATTCGATTATAATAGTCCCGACAAGCTCGGTCAAGCGAATTGTCGCGAACGAGAATAAACTGGACCGCCTGACGACAAGGAGAACCGCGATGGCGTACGAATCCCAGGAATACGTTGAAAAACTTATGGCGAAACTGCCGGAGTATTTGCAGGCGGCGGAAAACGGCGACGTCGAGGCGATGAAAAAAGCGGCCGAAGCGTACGGCTCCGGCGGAACAAAGAAGCCCGACTACAAAAAGGCGCGTCGATGGTACGCGAAAGCGGCGGCCGAAGGGGACGTCGACGCGATCGAGCGGCTCGCCGACCTGCTCATGCGCGAGGCGACCAATCCCAAGAGCTTTTTCCAACGCCTCTTTTTCAGTCGGAAAAAAGAGTTCGGCATGATGGTCCAGGCTTATAAGCTCTGCCAGGTCGCCGCGGAAAAAGGAAATACGGCCGCGTTGTGTCACCTCGGTCAAATCGCCGACGCCGGAATTTTTGAACCTCCGAATCCGGACAAAGCGCTCGAGTATTTCAAAAAAGCCGCCGATCTGGGCGATCGCGCCGCGATGGTCGATATCGGCAATATGTATTACGAGCAGGAGAAATACAAAGAGGGCGTCGAGTGGTACGGCAAAGCCGCCAAATTAGGCGACGCCAAAGCCGCGTATAACATCGGGCTGTATTTCGAACAGATCGTCAAAGACTACCCGAAAGCGGCGGGTTGGTACCGTCGCTCGTCGGAGGGCGGGATCGCCGAAGCCGCGACGAATATCGCCTATCTCTACGCCAAAGGGCTTGGATGCGCGAAGAATGTCGCCAAAGCGGTCGAATGGTACGCGAAAGGCTCCGAACTGGGCGATCCGGCGGCGACGCTTCAACTTGCCGAACAGTACAAGACGGGGGACGGGGTTCCCAAAGACCCCGGCAAAGCGGCGGAACTGGAGAAACTCGCCAAAAAACAGTCGCAAAGCTGGAACGCGGGCGTGGGCGAGGGCGTCGCCTGGGAATAATCGATTGGACTTGGAAATTGAACAGTCGCGTCGCGGCGTTCTCGTTTGAGAATCGTCTGAAGACGCGGAGAATATCAGGAGTAACTATAGAATGCGCAAACTGTTAGCAGTCGTTTTTTTCCTTGCGTTCCTGACGTTGAGTTCGGGGACTTACGCGCAGGAATTTGATCTCGACAAATTTACCGACGAATCGTCGAGCGCCTCGAAGACGTTCAATCCCGACGACTGGAAAGTCCCCGAAAACGCGACGATCGACGAGCTTTTCGCGCTTCACGACAAGATGAGCGACCAGGATACTCCCGAGTTCGACGACGACGCCGATCTTCTCGTCGCCGGCAAGACGATTTCCAGTTTCGAAACGGAGCTTGCCGACAAAATTCTGGCGTTTGGCGACGAATTGACGCGCGAACAATTTGAAAAGGCGGTTACCATGAAGGTTCAGGCGATGTTGCTCGCCGCCGCGATCGACGACGAGACGTTGCGCGATCTCAACGCGTTTGTCAACGACCTGCTTCGCAAAGCGTCGAACGAAGACGAAGTTCTGTTTGTCGTCAAGCAGAAGTTCGTCATTTTAAACGACGTCGGAACCGACAAGAGAGTTCGCAATCTTGCCGACAGCGCGCTCGCGCGGCCCGAGTCGAAAGTGCAGAGCTTCGGCGTCGCGATTCGCCTGCCGGTCGGAAGGCTCTTCCTGACAAGACTTTTCGATATGGACGTCGTCGATTTTGAGGACGACGATCTTGACTTTGATATCGGCGGCCTGAACGACGACGAGGACACTCCGGAAGAGTCGCTTGCGAAGTCGCTGGAATTTTACGAGAGCGTTATCAACGATCCCAAGCGCGACAAGAGCGTTCGCGAGACCGCCATGGAGTTGAAGTTGGGCGTTCTCCTTCTGGAAGCGGAGCGAACCGGGATTGACGGCGAGAACGAGGACGGCAGTTACGACCTCGACGAAGATTTCGACTACTACGAAGAAGAGGCTGAAGCGTACGAAAAAGGCGACGAATTTTTCTTTGCTTGTCTTGATCAGGACATGTCGGTCGACGCGCGCAAATTCTTCTACGAATTGTGGTTATGGGAAAGCATGCCGAAATACGATCCGGACGAAACGGACGAGACGCACGCCCGACGCGAAAAGATCCTCGCCAAGCTCGCCAAAGAAGAAGATCGCGAGTTGCGCGACCAGGTTTTTTACTACAACGCGCACCGTCTGCTCGACAAAGCCGATTATCTTGAGGACGAAGCGACCGCCATGGAAATGGACGCGTACGCCAAAAAAGTTCTCGCCGGAATCGATCCGGAAGATTCCGACCGCGTTCCTCACGCTGTGGTACTCAACGCGAAGGCGGCGCTGATTCGCGAGCAATACGGTCGCGTCGTGGAACTGATCGACGACTATTTCGCCAACTACGACGACACGACCGAACATTCGCTCGAGGAATTGACGGAACTCAAAGTGGACGCGCTTGCGGAACT
>JAFZNK010000257.1 GCA_017550965.1 Thermoguttaceae bacterium | reverse complement strand
CGCTTGCTTTTGCGTCTGAGCGGCGCTTGCTTGAGCGTTTTCCTCGCCGGGCGCCGGACGATCTATGAGGAGACCTGTTATGTTGCCGCGCTGCGTAATCGCGTTGTTTTGAATCGGACGACGGTAGTTGTCGTACCCGCCGTAGGAATCTCGACCGCCGTGATCGACGACAAAGCTGAAGTTCGCGCCGCAATTCGACGGGGCGTGGTAGGAAATACTCGTCGCGGCATACGCCTGATAGTTCCCCATGTACGTATCGTCGCCGCGATAGTTCATTAAGACGCCAATACCGCCTTCGCCGCCGGAGCCTTGCGTAAGACCGCCAGTCGATTCGAAGGAATCGTTCCCCTCGAAATCGACGAGGAAACCGGCGCCAAGATCCCAGCCCATACCGGTCCCCATGATCGTGCCGCCGTAGACGTCGTTGCCGGAATCGTCGATGAGGTAGCCGACCGCATAGTGACAACCAAAACCTGTTCCAAATCGTTGCCATCGGCGTTCGCGACGCGCGGAACCGTCGTACATCGTCGACGTCGCCGCATAGCGAATATCATTGCCGCCGAAGTCGCGCGCAATTCCGACGCCCATCCAGTACCCGCCGCCGTGGCCAAAGTAGTCGTACTCGTATGCGTCGTCGCCGCCGCCGTCCAAGAGAACGCCTATGCCGCCGCACGCTACGCGGCGAATACCTGCGCCGATCCCCTGTCCCCAGCCGTCGTAACCGGGATGTTCGGGATACGAGTCAAAGTAATAGCCGCCCACATAGTAGTGGTCCTTGCCGTCGCAGTCGACAATTCCGCCAAATCCGCCGGGACCTCCAACGCCCTGAGCAAAGAGAGCGCCGCGATAATCGTCGTCGCCGTCTCGGTCAAGCAGCAGACCAAATCCGCAAATAGAGGTTCCTTGGCATCGCAGGAAGCCCAAGTACTTGTCGTTGCCTTTTTCATTAATGAGAACGCCAAAACCGCCTATCGTACTGCCCTGACAAATATCTTTCGCAAGATACGTGTCGGCGCCGCCGTCGTCATACCACACGGAAACGCCCAAAATCGAGCCGCCTTGAATCGCTGCGTTCTTACCGACGTACTCGTCGTCCGCGCCGCCAAGGTCGATAACGACCAGCAGAGGACGATTCAGCACGCACGAACCTTCGCGATAGACGTCCGCGCCGCCAAGATCGACGACGCAACATGCGTTCGGGTACTTGTCGAGCTCCCACACGGTGCGTCCGGAGTCGCCGATAAGAATGTCGCCCGCCTCCGTTTTAACGATTCCAACGGTCTGATTGCCGTTAATCTTCGCCTTTTCGAGCGAATTAAAATCAAGGTTGGCAAGTTGGCGAAGATTATCTTCCGTAAGGCAGGCGAGAATCGCTTCGCCCGCGTTGTACATTTCGCTTTTACTGCTCTTTTCCATTGCGTCGATCAGATACTGAGCGCGACCGCGCGATTGCACGGTATGCCCGCTCTGCACCTGACCGCAAAAGATGGCGTGCGACTCCGCCATAACGGCGGCAAGGTCATTCTTGCTCATCGGCGCGAGCGCCTTCGCGTGATGGGACGACGCTTCGACAAGCGCCGCTTTCAAATTCTCGAGCGCCGTCTGCGGAGAATCGGCTGTTTTCGGCTCGAACCGCTCGTTGCGCAGCGCGACGTCGGTAAGATTACGCGCCGTACGAACGCCCGTAATGACGTCCGACATATTGCCCATGAATCGTTGCCCAAGCGCGTGCGATACCTGCTCGACTTCGGCGACCGAGTTGAGAGGATCCTGATACAGACGTTCATACCACTTCAGACGGCACCGCGAATTCAATTCGTTACCCGTCTGAAGGCTATTCGTTCGTCGGCGAATACTCGCGTTATACGCGCGCCAACGCTGATAGAGCTCGCCGCCGCCATATTTCTTGAGATTCTCCAGCATATCGTTCGTCATATCGCGAACCGCTTTTTCGGCGTTCGGATTCCGACGCGCTTTGG
>JAFZNK010000256.1 GCA_017550965.1 Thermoguttaceae bacterium | reverse complement strand
GAAATTTTTCCAGGAAGTTCTTCCGCGTTTTCCCAGTACGAATAGATATACTCTACGCTCCCGTCCTCTCGTTTCACATCTTCGGGAAGGATTTCGTCGCCTTGAATACCGTTTTTCACAAGGTAGGGTACGAGTTCCAGGCGATCATAGAAGGCAGGTTTTTCCTTGGGATCGAGCCCGAATTTCTCGCAGAATGGTTTATGCCATTTTTCATAGACTTCAGCGGCGCCCTTTTCTTTGGGCTCCTGAAAGTCTTCCCACTTGGTTCGTTCGGCAACCGCCATTTGTTCTGTCGACTTTGGTCCGAACGCCTTGTAGACGTCGACCCAGCCGTTGTCCTCAATTGGGGTCGCGTCCTTCTCCTGGAGGGAATTGAAGAGCGCGCGATAGTCGGGTATTTCGCTTTTGTCAGGGTCGACTTCCTCGTAGACGTCGGCGATGGGAACCGGCGTGGCCTCACGATCGACGGCGAGATACCAGACGAGCCAAATCGCAACGACGGCTAAGACGAAGTAGAGGATTCCCTTAATAAGCTTTGTGACGAATCCGCACTTTGGTTCCGGTTGACGAGATTCTTGACGTTCATTAGTTTCTTGCTTGCTCATTGCTGTGGTCCTTTGCTAATATTACATCTCGTTTTGTAGAAATTCTTCTTCTTTCGTCTCGTCTTCCTTCTCCGGCGCCGGTTCGCCGAGCAGATCGCGTCTGAAGGCGTCGGGCTCCGCCGGACGCGTTTCTTTAAAAAAGGCGCAGGCGCCGCCGAACGTTATGGCGTTGCAACCCATAACGTGAACTTTAAAGCCGAAGAAGTTGGAGAAGTTGGGTCGTTTTTTCGCGAGCGCTTGGTCAAGGTTTAATTCGGCGTCGGGCTTCATCCAGCATATTGGCGCGGCGCGTTCGACGAGCATGAATTGGTTGGCGGAATCGCGATTTTCGCGTTGGAAGATCGCGTTCGGGTCTTTTCCTATACCGGAACGATCGAAGATTCCGTCTTGCGCCGTGAGAACGGAATAGATCGTTTTGTCCTCGGGCAAATCTATATAGCTTGGGCAACGATAGACGTCTGGCATTTTCGCGTAGAACGCCTTGTTATGCTTGGAGTTCCAAGGCTCTTCGATTCGAATCTGCTCGAAAAGCGCTTTCTCACTTTCTCCGAGATAGGGTAGAATGAGAACGCGCCAGCTGTGGAGCGGCGCTCCGTTGGCGTCGACGCTGAAGGCTGGCGGTAGGGTTCCGTTGGCGTCGTAATAGGCCCAGATCGCTTGCGCAATAGTAGCGAGTCTGAAAGCGCAGTCTGTGCGCCGACACGCATATTCCATAGCGTTCATCGCTGGAAAGAGGAGATTCAACGTCGCTAACGCCGCCGTTTCTGAGAAGCCGCCTTTGGGCCAACCGTATTGGCGCTGGAGTTCCACAAAGCGCGTTTCAATATTCTCGCTTGGGGTTTCCATGAGCTCAAAGTAATATTGGCGGAAGAGCATGTGCGCTCTAGGTTCGTCGACTGGCATTATGCCGACATAGAGCTTTCCGAGCGGCGTATCGAAAAAGTCGTCGGGGGCGGTGAAAACCGCTTTAAGTATTTTCATATTCCCGCGACCGATTTCCTGGATAAGATCGGCTTGAGAGCCGAAGTCGTAAATCATTGAAGCTCGCCAGGATTTCTCGAGTCGCGCCGCGATGAGTTCGTCCCCGCAATAATCTCGAAAGAGCGCCTTTAGCCGCGCGCGATCCTCTTCAGACGGACGCGCGTTAGGATTGGCGTAGAGGGGCGTCGCCGCCGCCAAATTAGCGCACCAAACCCCGCCGACTCGCTCCACGAGGCAGCATGATTTGTCGTCGGCCAAATGGCGCGCAATGCGG
>JAFZNK010000255.1 GCA_017550965.1 Thermoguttaceae bacterium | reverse complement strand
AGAACGTTGGGAACGCGAGTACTACCAGCCTCTCTTTGAACGATCCAAACAGGCGATGTTGAGAGTTGCAGATTGCGACGATTATCTTTCCATGTGGGAAAAAAAGGTTCCGCAAAGGATAATTGAAGCGACGGAAGGTTTGGGGGACAAGGTTCGTAAAACGCCGTCCGTTCCTTATTTTGGCGTCCACGAACGTGGAAATGCGGCATACACGCAAAGAGTGAAGCTACTGACTTTGTGTGAACTTGCAGTCGCCTGCCAAAACCGTAAAGACTTACTAAAGGATACTATTTTCGAAGATTCTCAACGAGGGGCTCAAATAAGGGAACCTCGGATTGGCTATATTTGTAATCCATGGGTTTTAGAATCTAACAATGAGGAAAAGCGTCTCATATACGAAAAGATTGGTCTTTGGTATGTGTTTCCGCCAAGGGAGACGTTTGAAATAGCGGGAGAAACAACCTTCGAATCATCATGGCATGCAATGGCGATCTACTCTTTCAAAAACGAGCGTTCTGAAAATATATTATATGAACTAATTACCGATCCCCTCGCAGAATTTGAACTTGCCGATTGGGCCGTTTACTATCTTGCGCTCTCTCCCAATTCCGCGCGGTTTCTACCGCGTGTTAAAAAAGAAATTCAGGAGAGAATCGTTTCCTTCCAAAAAGAATTCCCTCAAAAAGGCTCCGCGCTTTCCAATTTAGACGGAGCTACTCGGAAGCCTTATTTGAACAACTTTCGTAACCTTTTTGAATCGGCAAGGGATCGATATATTTCTGTCTCTAAATACGGTCATCCTGAAAAGTCTGGGGAAAACGCGATACAGAAGTATTTTGCGCTCAATCTGATCCGTCGACTTCTGATTTTGAAACAGTCGTTGGAATTCAACGAAAAGGTTCCTGAAAATGAAAAGGAACGCTTTGAAATTGTCAGACGAGAACTCGCAATTTCCTGGGCGTTGACGCCAAAAGAGACAAGAAGTGGGCCGGTCGTATGCGCCGGACTTAAAAAAGGGGAAGAACGTTTCAGAATCTATATGGCGGAGTACGAACCGCCTCCATTTACAGGAGGGTTATGGAGATACCCCGTTTTCTATCTGAGAGACGCCGACTCTTCCAATCCAGAAGATCAATGGGACGCTAAAGCGTTCTATGAGAGGGAACTTGCCAGAAAAGATTTTTATTCGGAAGTTCAGATAGAGTATATACAAAAACAACTGGAAATTATCGACAAGAATGAGAAACAACGAATAATCATGGAACAACGCGAACGCGAGGAGAAAAGAAACAAGTAGCGTCTTTTTCGCTGGGAGGTTACATGCCGTATACCGCAGTTCAAATTATTACTCCGGTCATTAAAAAACGATATATGTTCAGCAAACACCTCGGTGGTTTTCCACGTGCAGGATTGTTGTTTATGTTGAGATTTAGTAGCCGGAGTAATAGTTGCGTTCCGTCTTATTCGTAATTCATTGAGGTCTTCCATGAGAAACGTCGCGATTCTGTGTTTGTTGGTCGTATTCTTTCCGACGCTTGCTTTTTCGCAACAGACGGACGCGTCTGACGAAGCGTTGGCGTCCGATTCGGAAACCGAAGCCTTATTGGATAGATATTATGACGAATTGCAAAAGCTAAGTAAAAAGTTTGCGAAGCGTTATGAAGTTTTTTCAAATTCAAGGATTGTTATTAACGGTATAGGATACCCCAATATCGAGACATGGGAATTAAAATACTTTCAACCGCTCTTTGAACGCTCCAAACAGGCGATGCAAACAGTTTCCGATTGCGACGATTACCTCTCCGTATGGGAAAACAAAATTCCGCAAAGGCTCGTTGCCGCCATGCAAGTGGAAGGACGCAAACCCGTTAAATTGAGCGGCGTTAATTATCCGGGCGTCGGTCCGGAATATGGTTCGGATCCGCCCCTTGAAAAATTGCATTTATTAACCTACTACACCCTTGCCGTCGTCAACGATCAACGTGACGAAATATTAAAAGACACTGTTTACGAAAACTCAGAAAGAGGAGCCAAAATAAGAGAATCAAGGCTTGCCAACGGGCATATCCGCAATCCTTGGGGACCGATCGGTTATCAAAAAGAATACCGGGAAATGTACGAAAGAATTAAGCTTTGGTACGCGTTCCCTCCAAGATTAATAACAGAAATCGATGGAGAAACAACCTTTGACGCCTCGTGGTATGCTATGGCGATCTATTCTTTTAAAAACGAACGTTCGGAAAACATTCTTTATGAAATCATCAACGACCCTGCTTCTGAACCTAAACTAGCCGACTGGGCAGTTTACTATCTCGCGTTGTCTCCTAATTCCGCTCGATTTCTGCCGAAAGTTGAAAAAGACCTCCAAGAAAAAATCGCCTCCTTCCAAAAAGAATTCCCTCAAAAAGGCTCCGCGCTTTCCAATATGGAGGGAGATACTCGTAAGCCTTATTTAACGAACTTTCGAAGCCTTTTTAAATCGGCAAGCGATCGGTATTATTACGTCGCCATACTCGGCAATCCTGAAAAGCCGGGTGAAAACGCGATACAGAGGTATTTCGCGCTCAACCTGATCCGTCGACTTCGGATTTTGAAGCAGTCGCTGGAATTCAACGAAAAGGTTCCTGAAAATGAAAAGGAACGTTTTGAAATTGTCAGACGAGAATTTGCAATTTCCTGGGCGTTGACCCCAAAAGAGACTATAAGCGGGCCAGTCGTATGCGCCGGACTTAAAAAAGGAGAAGAACGTTTCAGAATCTATATGGCAGAGTATGAACCGCCTCTCAGAGGAGAATTATGGAGATACCCCGTTTTCTATCTGAGATACTCCGATTCTTCTAATCCAGAAGATCAATGGGACTCCAAAGCGTTCTACGAGAGGGAACTTGCCAGAAAAGATTTTTATTCGGAAGTTCAGATAGAGTATATACAAAAACAACTGGAAATTATCGACAAGAATGAAAAACAACAAATAATCATGGAACAACGCGAACGCGAGAAGGAAAGAAACAAGTAGCGTCTTTTTCGCTGGGAGGTTACATGCCGTATACCTCTGTTCCAATTAGTTGCGTTCCGTCTTAGTCGTAATTCATCGAGGTCTTCTATGAGAAACGTCGCGATTCTGTGCTTGTTGGTCGTATTCTTTCCGACGCTTGCTTTTTCCCAACAGACGGACGCGTCGCCCAACGCGTTGACGTCCGATTCGGAAGCCGACGCTCTATTAGAAAAATACGTCGAAGAATCTCAAAAACTAAGCGACGAGTTTACGCCTCTTTATGAATATTTAAGAAAGGAAGCATTTGTCGAAAAATACTCTAAAGACATAGAACGTTGGGAACGCGAGTACTACCAGCCTCTCTTTGAACGATCCAAACAGGCGATGTTGAGAGTTGCAGATTGCGACGATTATCTTTCCATGTGGGAAAAAAAGGTTCCGCAAAGGATAATTGAAGCGACGGAAGGTT
>JAFZNK010000034.1 GCA_017550965.1 Thermoguttaceae bacterium | reverse complement strand
TCGTCGAATACCTTGATTACTACAACAATCGAAGGATTAAGGTAAAACTGAATGGTCTGACGCCTGTGTTACACAGGCGTCAGACCATTCAAACCACTTAACTTTTTAAAAAAGTCCAACAAATGGGGTTCACTTCAAAATTGTCTTTGCGCTTTTAATTTGCCTACGCCTATACGGGAATCATAACGGCTCCCGCGTAGAAGTATGGAAAAAGAAATCAGTCGGCGTCTTTGACTTGCGGAACGACCCAAACTTTCAAAGAAGTCTCAACTTCATGACCGAGATAAATTCGGACTGAATATTGGGCAAGTTCGCGAAGAGGCCCGTCGAGACGAACTTGATTGGTCGCGATGGCAATGCCTTCGTTTTTGAGAGCGTGAACGATTTCTTCCGCGCCAATGGAGCCGTAAAGGTGACCTTCTTCATTCGCGTTCGCTTCGATCGTAACGCTCGTGTTTGAAATTTGACTGGCGAGCGTATGGAGGTTTTCCAGCTGCTTTTTACGAAGCTCGGCAAGTTGGGCCTTGTGTTTTTCAATCATGCGACGATGATGGTCGGTCGCGATTGTGGCCAGTCCCTGCGGGATCAGGTAATTCTTCGCATAACCGGGTTTAACTTCAACGACTTCGCCCTGTCTGCCAAGCGAATCGACAGATTGGATAAGGAGAAGCTGGATACCGCCGTTGGGACCTTTCGGCAAACGTTTGCCAGTGCGGTTAGCGCCGCGAGCGCGTTTATTTCTAACTTGCATTATTGAACCTATATATTCTATTTTGCTGATGTGTTTTGTAATTGGCGTTTAGTACGTTAAACGATCAGAAGGGGATATCCTCGCCGGAGTCTTGCGAGTATTCGTCGACGCTTTGAGGAGCTCCCTGAAAACGTTGTTCTCGTTGTTGTTGCTGATATCCTCCTTGCGAATATCCGCCTTGTTGATATCCGCCGCCGCTCGAAGCTCCGTCGCGTGAACCCAACAGAACGACGCGTTCGGCAATGATCTTAATCTTTGAACGTTTTTGTCCGTCCGGTTGTTCCCAGACGTCTTGTTTTAAATGGCCTTCAACGAGCAGAGGACTGCCTTTGCGAGTGTAATCGCGAATAATTTCCGCGTTTCTCGACCATACGGTAACGTCGAAGAAACTTGTTTCCTCGACGGCGTTGCCGCCGGCGTCTCTTCGGCGCTCATTGACTGCCAAGCCCACCTCGACTACTGGCGTTCCGTTTGCGATCGTCCGAAATTCGGGATCGCGCGTCATATTGCCAACCAAAACGACTTTATTGAAACTAGCCATATCTCTTTCCTTTGGAAATCGACGTTACTGCGAACCGTTTCCTTATTTCCTCAGGAACGGGACGCCGGAAACCGTCAACGTTCATAAACGTTCAAATACGTCAAAAAGGCGAAACGTCTAAACGATTAAACGTAAAAAACCGACGATAGAAGAAGGATCATTCTTCAGCGTCTTCGTCGTCATCCTCGTCTTCTTCCTCATCGTCTTCGTCGTAAACGGTTTGGGAAGCTTCGACGTCGTTGGTTTCTTCGGGCTTCGCAGGACCGTTAAGCGCATTGTCGACCAAAGCGTCTTCAAGGCGCGGATCAATCGTGGTCAGAAGGAAACGAATAATATTGTTATTGAGTTGGAACTGGCGATTCAGATCGGCGACTTTGTCCGTGTCAAGACGGAAGTACGCGAGCCAGTAGGTTCCTCGACGATGATTTTTGATAGGATAAGCGAGTTTGCGCTCTTCCCAAAGGCGACTGACGCGGACCGTTCCGCCCATCGCTTCGATAGTTTTCGCGATTTGACCGGAGATATCTTCCGGATTACGCGCGTAGGCCTCGGAATTCAGAATGAATAAGCCTTCGTAAACGTGTTCTGAAGTCATGTAATACTCCTAAAATATAAAACGATTTTTGTTTCGTCAAAAATCGCTCTCGTCGAAAAAGACGAGCTGTTCTTCGAATCTTTTGCGCCTGCTTGCAGACGCAGAGTCAAAAGATTCGAGCGTCTTTATTATCAACAACCCCGACGAAAAAACGCCGTCAAAGGGGCACAATATTGAAATCGAGTAATTGCGTCGCAACGACAAAAAGCCTTTTAAAGGTCCTCGCCTTTAACCCGCTTTTTTTTATCGTCGACGTTAAATCTGTTCATCGCCTCGGCGCAACCGCGCTCAACCCAAATTTGGGCCGCGTCGGCTACGTTTTTGACAGCTATCTCAACGTCAGCGCGTTCGTCTTTGCGAAATTGCGTCAGAACGAAGTCCACAACCTGATCAGTTGAGGAAGGACGCCCAATACCGATTCGCGCTCGGGCGAAATCCTGGGTTCCCAGTCTGGCGATGACGTCTTTTAACCCTTTTTGTCCTCCGCTTCCCGCCGATTCCCGGATACGAATCTTCGCAACGGGAAGATCAAGATCGTCGCAGACGACAAATATGTCAGTTTTCGGATTTAACTTGTAGAATCTCACAACTTCCGAAACGGAAACGCCGCTGAGATTCATGAAGGTCGTCGGGATCATCAGCAATACGTTTTGTCCGGCGATCTTAACGTCTAAACACTCGGCGTGAAATTGGTTGACGGGCTTGCCGGAAGCATGCCTGGCCGCGAGTTCCGCGAGAACCATATAACCGACGTTATGACGCGTGTCCTTGTACTTTGATCCGGGATTGCCTAAACCGACGATGACTTTACTCGGTTTCATTATATTTTTCGGCTTTCTGCAAAAGAAGCTCTTGAAAACGTTCAGAACGAAACAAGAGATCTTTGGCATGACAATGTTCCGAAAATTACGTCGAACATGCCGCAACGATTATTTTTAGGACTCAGGCCAACGAAAAACGACTGGTTTTCGTCAGGTCGAAAGAAGGACGTTGCGACAAGAAAGGAACTTATTCCTCTTCTTCTTCCTTTTTGCGTCCAATGACTTCCGGTTCGGCGCCTTCAACCGCTTCAGTTTCGGTCTCTTCGACGACGACTTGTTCGGAGCATTCAACAACGAGGGCGTCCGGATCCGCCAAGAGCTTGACGCCTTCGGGCGCGACTACGTCTGCGACGCGAATTTGTTGATTGAAACCAAGCGAGTTGATTCCAACGGCGATATGTTCGGGAGCGCTCGTCGGTTCCGCTTCGATTTCGATCATGTGTAAGTGTTGCTTGATAACGCCGCCGTCCTTGAGTCCGGGTGCTTCGCCTCGGAGAACGACCGGCACGGAGAGCTGTACGTGTTCGTGCTCGCTGACTCGCGTGAAATCGACATGAAGAACGACGTCTCCCCAAACGTTCCACTGCACTTCCTTGATGAACGCACGCTCAGAAACCGCGCCGGAGAGTTGCACGAAACGACTTCCGTGACGAAGAGCGGCTTCAACCTGTTCGGTTGCGACGGAAAGGTTGACGACTTCTTGTTTGTGTCCATAAAGCACGGCGGGCGTCTTGCCGCTTTCTCGGAGACGACGATTTCGACGTTTACCAACCGCCTCACGACGTTCAACCGACAATGTCAAAAGTTCGACCATATATTTTCCTTTGACGGAATAAAAGTTATGTCGCTCGCCATAGAGAAACACGGCGTCTCTCGTACTCCAAGCGACCTTCTTTTAACAGGCTAAAATTTTATTAATTATTCCCGATTTCCCGACTTTGGCAAGGGGGGCGCCGCACAAGTTGTTGTGAAAAGCGTTTTTTGGCCAATCACTGGCGTCTGTTCTCAAGTCGTATGGAGACGTTTGTTTTATTTTGCGTATTTTGCTTTGTTAATCTAGCTTTTGTAAAATAACAGCCTTTTATGAGTTTGCAGATAATTTTCAACGATTTTAACGAAAATTACTTGACGATCTAAAGAAGGGCGTCTATAATGCGCTCAACGCTTGGCGTAAAAGAAAGCTTTTACTTCGACAAGGCGAAATCTAGCAGCGTTTTGCGTAATCGCACGAGAGACGTTTTCGCAGAATTAATTTTTGAAAAAAGAGCGTCGTTCCTTATTAGAGAGGACTTTAAAAAGTTTTTTTTTACGCCTTGCCATATCGCGTTATTTTGCTAGAATAACGACTGTTAGCGACGAACGTTTCGTTTTAATCGTCGTTTGCAATAGATTTCGATCATTTTTCAGATAGTTTTTTTAAGTAGCGATATTATAGAATTTGGCGGCAGATTATGTTGCTTTGACGAACGCCAGCCCGTCGCGGGTAACGTTTTTCGTTTGAATCCTGTTTTGGTCGTCACCCAAACTTAGAATGCAAGTTGTTGTGGGATTCGTAACGATTTTCGTTATTTCGCGACGGGTTTTTTATTGCTCCTTTTTGAAATTCTTTTCTCTATCAACCCTTGTGTTGATCATGGTTTATTTTCTGTTTTCTTTAGGACGCGTTTTATTTTTCTCGACTTTTATTAAGATCTCGATTATATTGGTTCTTGTCGAGCGCTTCTTAACAGAACTAACGTTTGGCGTAAGTTCTTCGTTATTGGACCGTTCAATAATTGCGATATATTTTGGTAAAGGCGCGGAAATGAGTCAATTGAATACCGACGGAGCGTTGAAAGCCCCAAAACCTGATTTTTCTCCTGAAGTAATGGAACGCCTGTTTTATTGGACGCGGGACTACGTTTCAAGCTTGGTTGCCCATACGCCGGCGCCAGATTCCGCTTCGTTATCGGATATTGCGACTGTTCCTGTGTTAGGAGCTTTTGTAAGTTTCAAAAAAAACGGCAGACTTCGTTCCTGTATGGGGTATATGCTCGACGGGGTAGAGCTGTCGACGGCTCTTGAATCTGCCGCTGTGTCTGCGGCGACAAGCGATCCCCGGTTCCCTCCTATATCAAGCTCTGAGTTTTACGATCTGGATTTAGAAGTGTGGACGCTTGGTTCTATGCGCGAAATTGAAGAGCGCGGTTTTGCGCGAAGAGACGCGATTAAAATTGGTCGCGACGGAATACAAATACAAGGGCGCGGACGACGCGGGCTACTCTTGCCAAGCGTCGCTTTGGAAATGAATTGGGACGTCGATCATTTTTTAGAAGGAGTGTGCGATAAGGCCGGTTTAGCTCGCGGTTCCTGGGCTGACGAGGACGTACGATTGTTCGCGTTCGAGGGCGTGTCGTTTAAAAGGTCTTTTGTGTGGAACGTGAGTAGGAATCCAGAATTGGCAACGTTAATCGAGAAGCGCCAAAGGGACGTTATCGAGAGTTCCGGAAAGGACAAACGAGACGTCGCGCGTCCGACTTTTTCACTTTCTTCAAGTTTGTTTCAATGGCAAGCGCCAAAAGATATCGGCCGTTCCTCCGGTTCGCGGGATTATTCGCAAACAGTTCGTACTCCTGCGGTTGCGGGAATGTTTTATCCAGGAACAGCTGCGGAACAAGCCGCACTTTTAGATCAATTCGACTTGGTTAATGGCTCTGAATCCGGCGTTTCCAACGAGACACTAGACGTTTCCGCCGCGCTTGTTCCGCATGCGGGTTGGATTTATTCGGGACGTTTGGCTGCGAAAACGCTGAGTCAGATTAAGGAACCGGAAACGATTGTCGTATTGGCTCCAAAGCATCGTAGGGAAGGCGCAAACTTTTCTGTAATGCCGTATGGATATTGGGATTATAACGCAGGTCGCGTGCCCAATGATCTTGACTTTTGCGAAGAATTGGTCAAGAGCGTTCCTTGTTTTCAAAAAGACGCGGCGGCGCATCGGACCGAACATTCAATAGAAGTGCAAATTCCGCTTATCGCGAGATATTTTCCAAAGGCAAAGGTAGTCGGTCTTCTCATTGGCGTTTCCACAAAAAACGAATTAACGCAGATAGCCGAGCAATTTGCAAATTGCCTGACTTTATGGGAGCGCCGCGGACATAAAAAGCCCCTCTTATTGATATCCAGCGATATGAATCATTACGCAACCGACACGACCACGCGCGTTCTCGATAAAAAGGCAACCGACGCGCTTGAATCAACTTTGCCTGAAATGTTGTACGACGTCGTTAAGCGTAACGCAATATCGATGTGCGGCGTCTTGCCGGCGTTTTTGGCCTTATCAGCCTTAAAGATTAGAGGGGAATATAATACTGCCGTTAAAGTAGGTTATGCCACGAGCGGAGACGCTTCCGGAGATTTGGAACGCGTAGTCGGTTACGCGGGGTATCTGTTTAAGTAGTTTTTAGGGCTTGAAACAACGTCGGGTATTTGTCAAACTTTTATTTTCTTTCAACTTTTCAAAAGCGAGAAACGTCCATGAAAGTTTTAAAAAGCGTTTTGTTTTTTTCAATCGTTCTCAGCGTTAGTTCTTTGTCAGTCTGTCGTTCCTTTGCGCAAGACGAGCCTGCTATGCAAGAAGTTAAAACCATTCTCGCAGGTTCTGAAGAAGACGCGACTCCCGAGGATTCTATTGCGTATCAAGCTAAATCGAACCGATTTCTATCAAAGGAATGGCAGGAGGTTTTTGCCGTTCCTCCGCGCGTTTATCGACCGTTGCAGATCGTTCACGGACGCGATTTAACAGACGTTAACACCGTCAAGTATTTTCGTGATCAATGCGGTCTTGGCGGTTTAGTGGTCAACGTAGGGGGCGCCGATTATATTCGTTCGGACGAAAATTGGGAACGTTTTTTGACAGGCGTTAAAAATATGAAAGAATTGGGGATGCGCGTTTGGATTTACGACGAGGACGGATATCCAAGTTTAAGCGCCGGAGGAGTCGTGATCGACGGTCGCCCAGATCTCTGGTCGCTTGAATTAGCGTATGACCCCGAACATGATCCGCCTTGTTATGTGCGCGACTGTTACGAATACACGCATTCCAGTAACAACGTTTTTAAATCGCGTCGTTATCCAAATCCCCTGAATCCTGAAGCTACCGCCCGTTTTATCGACGTTACTCATCGACATTATCGTTCTATTTTGGGCGATCTTTACGATTATGTAGAAGCGTTTTTTACCGACGAACCTTCGATGATGGCCGCGAATCTTGGCGTCATTCGCGAAGAACATATTCGATCGCGCGTTCCTACTCTTGACCCTATTGATCCTGATAAAAAAGAACTTCCCGTTGTTTCTTGGTGCGACGACGTCGAGGAACGTTATCAGGAAAAATACGGAGAAGAACTTGGGCCTAATTTGAAATCGTTATTTGAAGGCGATTCAGAAAACGATAAAAAAGTTCGCAGACAATTTTGGACTTTGTTAGGCGAGTTAGATCGGACGCGTTTTTACGCGCAAATTCAAGATTTTTGTCATGAAGATCCCAATGGACCTGTCGCTTCGGGACATACTCTGTACGAGGAAAACATCTTGATGCACGTGCCTCTCGACGGGAACAAGATTGAAGCGTTGAAAAAATTTGATCTTCCTGGAATGGATATGCTTAATTCTGATCCTCTTGCGTATTTTTACGGATGTTGGGCAGCGGCGGCGTTTCCTTGTTCTGCGGCTGAATTTGTTGGACAACGACGCGTCATGACGGAAATTAGCGATTTCTCTCAACTTAATGTCGGCGATCGCATGCCCGTTACTCTTGACGTTATGAACGCCGCCGCCGCGTGGCAGGCCGCTTTTGGTATCACTGAGTTTGCGCTCTATTACGGAATAGGGGGCGCCGATTATCGCAACGAAGGAACCCATCGCAATTATTGTCGCTTTGTCGGAAGATTAAACGCGATATTACGCGACGCCAAGCCAGTTCGGCCTATCTTGATTTATTATCCTATTGAAGAACTCCAGTCGGAGTTTCGTCCGTATAACGGCTCGCTCACCGATCTTTCGAAACAGTCGGAACGCGCTCAGCAAATTGTTCATTCGTTTAATATTTTAGGCGCGGGGTTGTCGCGAGTTCAGACGTCTTTTTGTGTGATCGATCGAGACACTTTGAAGAATCTGACGAACGATCCTTCTGATCCGGAAGAGGCGATGCGACTCAAGGACATGTTTAGCGGGGTTATTTTTCCTCGTTGGTCTGAAAAAATCGACTATGATTGGTCGGATCCGAACTTTCGAGAGTATTGGGTTGAGGAAGACAAGCCTATTGACGCCTGGGAAGACGTAGCTCGTGAACTAGGCGATTTTTCTGGGCCTCGTTTGACGCCGGAACCTGACGCTCCCAGTCTTATAGAGGGTGCGTTTGAACGCGAGGGACGTTTGATCTTTTTAGTTTCAAACGCCGATCGTTCCGATTGGAGCGGCGTTTTGAGGATGACAGGAATCGGCGCAGACGTCTCGTTTGCTTCTGATCCTTGGACTGTTTTGGATCCTGACTCAGGTTCGATTAGCTCCTTTGAAACCGACGATTGTTCTTTTTCCGTTAAACTCGCCGGTCATAAGACGTTAATATTTGTTTCTCCTGAAGTGAAACGCTGAACAGTTGTAACGTCGTGTTATTTGATTGAGGAAATCGATAAGACGGCGTCGATTATAGGAACAGATTGAAGCGCTCCGGACGTTTTTGAAGAAAAAGCGTCCGGAGCGATATGAGGTCCCTTGTCGAAATGAAAAAGAAGGGTAAACTCAGGTCGTTATGTGGTTCCGGGGGCGAACTGGGTTCGACCGGGCGAGCGAAGCTTGGATTGCGCGTCGAGGTTGATCGGTTGGCCTCGTTAAAAGCCGATTGAAAATTTCAATTGCCAATAACCAAATGGCTATGGCCGCCTAAGAACAGGCGTCCCTGGATTTGAGCTTTAGCCGAAGAGGCGAAAAATCCGGTCGTTAAATTCGGATCGTCTTGCGCCGCGTCGAACACGCGCGAGATTAAATTTTGCTTTCGAATCGTTTCTGCGAAACCGTCGTCGATAAGGGGTCAAGGGAACTAAAACTCAAAGAATCGACTACACGCGTAGATGTCCTTGTAGAGACGTCGCGGGACGCGGGTTCAATTCCCGCCGCCTCCACTCCTTTTTCTGAATCTTATGTAAGGCTCCGTCGAAACGCTTGTTCGTTTGGAAGTGTTCTTTTTCGTTTGTCGTCCCATTTCTTGAACGGAACGTTCCGCAGACGACTGGTTGAATATGGCGGTACAGCGAGTTTCCGATGAAAATTTACGTGGGCAATCTTTCTTTTGAAACTACCGCCGTCGAGATGCGTTCTCTTTTTGAAAAATATGGAACCGTGAATTCCGCAGAGGTTGCCGTTGATCGAAAGACGAAACGTTCAAAAGGTTTTGGATTTGTCGTTATGCCTATCGAGTCAGAGGCGCGCGACGCCGTTGAAAATCTTGACGGTTTTAATTGGGGACGAAGAGCTCTTCGCGTTAATGAAGCTCGCGCTTCTGATTAGCGTTTCGCTGTTTTATCTTGTTCGAACCTTAGCATACGTCTCGCAGATGAGCGATTTTTCTTTTCCGACGGCGCTTGTCGGCGTTTTTTGTTTTTCTCTTAGTATGTGTTTTTCGTATGATAGAATTTGGAAGAACGCTTGCGTAAAACGCTTCTTTTTGCTAAAATACCGTCGTTTTACAGGTTTTGACTACTTTGTTTTGGTCAAGCGACCTTTTTATTTTGGCGTCAAACGGATTTGACGACGAAACAAGCAAGGGACGAAGGCCCTGTTTGGGGCTTTCGTCTGATTGACGATGAAAAAGCACATACAATACGTTTTAGACTACATTGTTTATCTTATTGTTCGTATAGCCATATGCGTTGTCCAGTCGATTTCTCTTAATGTGTGCAGCCGTTGGGCCGAACTTTTGGCGTTTTTCTTTAACGACGTTATGCGTATCCGCAGAAAATTGGTCGATTCCAATCTTGCTCATGCTTTTCCCAATATGTCCGCTCGACAAAGACTGGTCGTCGCTCGAAAGATGTGGACGCATTTATTTTTGATGGTTGCGGAAGTCGCTCATGCGCCACGACAAATGCACGGTCTGAATTGGTGGAAGAACATTCGAATCGAAAATGGACGCGAGATGTTTAGCGCCTTACAAAAGGATCGACCTTTGATTTTAATTACCGCCCATTTTGGCAATTTTGAGATGGGCGGTTTTATTCTGGGCTTGCTTGGTTATCCGACTTTTTCAGTAGCAAGAAAGCTTGATAATCCGTTTTTAAACGATTTTATAGGAGATTTTCGCGGACAAACCGGTCAATACATTATTGACAAGAACAAAGGTTATGAGGATATCTTGTCAGTCTTGGGGGCGAACGGCGTCATGGCTTTCCTGGCGGATCAGGCTGCCGGTCGAAAGGGGGCGTGGGTTCAGTTTTTTAACCGACCTGCCTCTGCTTATAAAGCGATGGCTCTGATGAGTTTGCAGTATGACGCGCCTATTTTTATCTGTTTTGCGACGCGTACCGACAATCAGCCGATGCATTTTACCATGCGAATGGTCGACTTCTTCGATCCTCGTTCGACGCGGGATAATCTTTCGACGGTTCAAGAGATAACCCAATGGCACGCTGCCAAACTTGAGGAGCAAATTCGGTTAAATCCTTGTCAGTATTGGTGGCTTCATGATCGTTGGAAGACTTACGGACGTGTTTTTAAATAGGCCTAAAAACGATTGAAATCGTTTGACTTTCGATCGTGTTGAGGAGCTTCGATTTTTTGACGGATTAAAATTTGTTATTAATTCTAAAAAACCTCTTGTTAAATCCGGGGGAAATGTTATCATATCTCCGTCTTAGGCTTTGCGCTTACGACGATTGCCCTGATAGCCCAATTGGTTAGAGCGGCGGACTGTTAATCCGTAGGTTGTAGGTTCGAGTCCTACTTGGGGCGCTGAAGATCAGGCGTGTCGCTTTGGTCTTTTATTTATTTGCCCTGATAGCCCAATTGGTTAGAGCGGCGGACTGTTAATCCGTAGGTTGTAGGTTCGAGTCCTACTTGGGGCGCTTTGTACGTATGTCGTTGAAGGGCTCCGTTTTTGGAGCTCTTTTTATTTCTTGCTTAACTTTTTCTTAGTTTTTTTGAGTAAAGGCGTAATATGAAGTTCAAATCTTCGCTAGAAAAAGTTTATCGTTTTATTCGTTTTGGAGTCTGTCTGTTCCTACTGATTCTAGCGAGCGGCGTTATGGGATGCGTCCGTTCAGAAACAGGAACAAGCACGCCAAACGACGCTCAGGTAAGCGACGTCGATAACGCGCGTTCGTTACGCATCGTGTCAACTGTTCCCAGCGTTACTGAAACTCTTTTTGTTTTGGGGCTTGGCGATTATGTCGTGGGCGTTTCAGATTATTGCAAATATCCGGAAGAAGTGTCGAACCTTCCCAAAATTGGCAGTTTATACGATTATAATTCGGAAGCAATTGCAGAGCTAAATCCGGATTTTGTCGTCGTTTTGAAGGAAAACGACGTTCTACCGCAAAAAATGGCTGCGTTAGGAGTCGAAACGATCGCCGTCGATCATTCCTCATTGGAGGGCGTCTTAGATTCGTATGGCGTTATTTCTAATCGTGTGGAAAGCGTTTTGCCAGGGATTTGCGAACGCGCTCAGCGTTTGCGTCGTGAGATTGAAGAACAGATAGATTCAATTCGAGAGAGCGTCGCGGATAAGCCTAAGGTTAAAACGTTGATTTCAATTTATCGAACGGTAGGGCTTGGAAAAATAGGAGAAGCGTATGTCGCGGGACATAATCCATATTTTGACTCTGTGCTAGAGATTGTCGGCGCTACGAACGCGGCGGGCAACCTGGCGGGCGCTTCCCCAATAATAACGGCAGAAGGAATTCTGGAACTCAATCCGGAGGCAATTTTGGATTTGTCTACAGACGGCGTCAAATACGAAGGAGACGCTCTTAAACAAAAGTATGACGAACGAGTTGCCGATTGGGCGTCGCTTGGCGATAGCGTAGACGCGATCAAAAATAATCGAGTATTTCCTATTTTCGAAGACTATGCGACAATACCGGGGCCACGGACAGTCCTCTTTCTTGAAGAACTAGTCAAAATACTCCATCCCGACGACGTGGAACAACAATAACGGCGGAACTCTTTCATGCGTTCGGGGAGCGGGGGCGTATCGAAGGTCTCAAGTCGATTTTAAGACGATCCAGTCGCCAAGTCTCGGAAACATCTGAGCGATTGAGAAAAGGATGCGAGCTTTCCACGGTACGACAAGTTCCGGACGACGTTTTTCGCACATTGTTAAAATGCGCTGAGCCAGGACGTGCGGGTCAATCTTGCCAACTTTGACGCCTCCCCCCGGCATAAGCGCCGATTGAGGAATTCCTTCGGCGTTTTTCAGCGCGTATAACCGCGGATTATCCCTTTTAACGGGGCCAGGACACACTAACAGTACGTGAAGTCCGTCCGGACGCGTTTCAAGACGCAGTTGTTGCGAAAAAGCGGCCACGGCATGTTTCGTCGTTGGATAAGCTCCCACCCATCTTGCCGCGCTTTTAGCGGCTAAAGAACCAATATTAACGACGTGTCCTTTCCGTTTTAGCAAATAAGGAACCGCAGCCTGGGTGCATGCTATTGTTCCCATAACGTTGAGATTCCAAAGGGATTGAAATTCCTCTAGAGAGGTCTGCATTAAAAAACCGCGATGCGTCCGGCCCGCCGCGTTGACGAGCGCGTCAAGCGCACCGTATTTGGCGACGGTTTCGTCGACTATTCGTCGCGCGTCGGCAGGTTTCGTTACGTCTGCTACGAGAGGCAAAACTTCAATTCCTTTTAACCTCATTTCTTCGCCGGTTTTTTCGACGTCGCCTGGTTCCAGTCCCGCGATCGCAATTTTAGCTCCGTTTAAGCCGAAGGTTTCTGCGATAACGCGCCCCAATCCGTTTGATCCGCCAGTGACTAAAACAATTTTATCTTGCCAATACTTCATGGCGACGTCCTTTTGTAGGTAACTTCAACGCAGTTCAATATTCAACAGACAAGAAACGACAACTAACGCCGATATTATAAAACGAATTAAGGAATAGACAACTTCTACGATTATTGTTTCCTTGAAAGAGAAAAAAGAAACGGAATACGACAAACGACGTCGTATTCCGTTTCGGTGTTCATAAGCCAATAGGACTTAAAATCAAACCCAACCGCGCAGTTTCATCGCGTCGGCGACGCGTTTGATCGCGACGAGATAAGCCGCTTCACGAAGGCTGACTTTCTTCTCAACGCTCATCTCGTAGACGGCTTTAAACGCGTTGGTCATCTTCTGATCCAAGCGCTTCTGAACGTCTTCAAGTTCCCAATAGTAGTTCTGAGCGTTTTGGCATTGTTCGAAGTAGGAAACGGTAACGCCGCCGGCGTTCGCAAGATAGTCGGGAATAAGGTGAATTCCTTTAGCGTCGACGATGGCGTCGCCTTCCGGCGTCGTGGGGCCGTTCGCCAATTCGCAGATGATCTGGCACTTGAGATTGTCGGCGTTTTCTTCGGTAATCGTATTTTCAAGAGCGGCGGGGAAGAGAACGCATACGTCGAGAGCGAGGAGTTCTTCGTTCGTTATGCTTTTCGCGCCTGGGAAATTGGCGAGCGAGCCATTCTTGAGTTTATAATCGACGAGCGCTTTTGCGTCGATTCCGTCCGGATTATAGACGCCGCTCTTAGAATCGGTTGCCGCGACGACTTTCATGCCAAGGATTTCTTCGGACAACGTAGCGGCGAATTGACCGGCGTTTCCAAATCCCTGAATAGCGCAGGTCTTGCCTTTGAGGTCGATGCCATAAGCTTTTGCACATTCTCGCACAACATAGACGCCGCCGCGCGCGGTGGCGTCGCCGCGTCCCTTTGAACCGCCAATTTCAATCGGTTTGCCGGTGATGACGCCAGGATGGGACTCCATGGTGATTTTCTCATATTCGTCCATCATCCAGGCCATGATTTGACCGTTGGTGTAGACGTCCGGAGCGGGAACGTCTTTGGTGATGCCGATCACAGGAGCGATAGCGCGAACATACGCGCGAGCCAAACGTTCTTTTTCACCGTCGGAAAGCTCTTTCGGATTGCAGATGATTCCGCCCTTGCCGCCGCCGAGAGGGATATCGACGACAGAGCATTTCCACGTCATCCAGCAGGAAAGAGCGCGAACCGTGTCGACCGTTTCCGTCGGGAACCAACGGATGCCGCCTTTTGCAGGACCGCGAGCGGTATTGTATTGGACGCGGAATCCTTGGAAAACCTTCGTCGTGCCGTCGTCCATCTTGACGGGAAGGGCGACGTGAACTTCGCGCTGAGGGGTGCACAACAACGTGGTCGTCGCTTCGTCGAGCCCCAATGCCTTCGCAGCCTTAACAATGCGAACCTTTGCGATTTCAAACGGATTACGTTCAGCCATTTTCTACTCCTGGTAAAGTTATGAT
The DNA here is from genome assembly GCA_017550965.1 of Thermoguttaceae bacterium. Classification (GTDB taxonomy): domain Bacteria; phylum Planctomycetota; class Planctomycetia; order Pirellulales; family Thermoguttaceae; genus RUG369. The sequence goes on along the minus strand of JAFZNK010000034.1, from coordinate 39,309 downwards.
GATATAAAACGAACTTATGCTCTGCGTTGTTAGAATTACTATCAGTAATTCTGTGAACATTATCTTCTTCATATTGTTTTTGACAAGAGGGAAATAAATTTTTTTTGGAAATTTTTTATTTTACGTAAATTGTTGTAAAACAACTAATTGACGTGATCAATCGTTACGATCTTTAACAGACGCGTTATGAGCGAAAGTATTTTTACGCGACACTTTGTTTCTAACGGAGTTATTATTGTTAGCCGTTCTTGTATAATTTCGGAAAAATAGCGAAAGAGTAAGGGACGTCGCGCATACTATAACAGTAACGCGACTACGTGTAATCCGTTTTGGACTTGATTGTCTGCGGATGTTTTTAAATTTGAAAATTGCGCCTATTTTTTTGAAAAGATTGTTTGGGCGACGTCTATAAAATGTCGATATACGCGACACGGGGCGTCTCCCAGTGAACGCCTGGAAAGACAAGTCGCCGCATCGCCATTAACCTTCCGAGTCGCCGCCATGGAACCGTTAAAATTTACAGAGTATCTTCAAAAGTTTTTGAACGACGCTATAAGCCTCAGTAAGGAGATGGAAGCGTCGGGGTTATTGCTGTTTTTTGACGCTCCGATTGATTGGAAACGGTTGAAAAAGTTTCTCGGCGAGACCTATTTTGTGGCGGCGGCGACCAACAAGGAAGCATTAGTCGGAGCTGAAGAGGCCGACGTTAAGACTGTTTTGTTGCAGTTGCAAGACGACGCGCCCGTCTACGACAGAATGACGCACGCGATTCTTGAAGCGGTCGCCGACGATTTCTTTACGCCTGGGTCGCGTCTAATAGCGTTGTATAGCGGTTTCGACACCGTAGGCTTTGATTCGATCAGCGTCATTAATCTCGGCGAACATCTTGAACGATTGACTGGTAAAGAATTGCGAAAGATCGAGACGAGAGTGCCCCTTAAGACCCTAAAATCGGTTGTTGACCTCGCCCTGGAAATTGGTCGCGAAGGGCGCGAAGGAAAGTCGGTCGGGACGCTGTTCGTCGTTGGCGACACAAAGAAGGTTCTTGAGAATAGCAAGCCGGCCGGATTCGATCCCGTAAAGGGATATAAGTGCAAAGAACGCGACTTGTTCGATCCCAGAGTTCGTGAAGGTATTAAAGAGATCGCTCAACTTGACGGCGCTTTTGTGATTTCGCTGGACGGCATTGTAACGGCGGCTTGTCGTTTGCTGGACGCTTCCACCGCTATGATAACTCTTTCTAAAGGCTTGGGATCCAGACATTGGGCAGCCGCCGCGGTTAGTAGAAGCACCAACGCCGTCGCTATTGCGGTCAGTCAGTCAAGCGGCACTGTAAGAATCTTTGTCAACGGCGAAGTCGTTTTGCGCATTGAGTCCCGCCATACCCGTCCGATGGTGTGGCGCGAGTTTGACTATGACCGCAATTAGACTCGCGTAGGTTTTGAGCGATATATATCTGCGGTCAAGGGCGTCGTTTTTCTAAAATAGCCCATGTTAGCCGCTTGCTTTCAGATTATTTAAAAGGTCAGGGTCTAGACAAGACGAAAGTCGTTGTTATAATGCCCCTATTCGTTTGAGCTGGAATTCAAACGAATTGGGAGTGTAGCTCAGTTGGTAGAGCAACGGACTTTTAATCCGTAGGTCTCGGGTTCGAGCCCCGACACTCTCATTTTCATTTTTCCCCTTTTGGAGTTTTTACTCCATGGGAGTGTAGCTCAGTTGGTAGAGCAACGGACTTTTAATCCGTAGGTCTCGGGTTCGAGCCCCGACACTCTCATTTTCATTTTTCCCCTTTCGGAGTTTTGCTCCGTGGGAGTGTAGCTCAGTTGGTAGAGCAACGGACTTTTAATCCGTAGGTCTCGGGTTCGAGCCCCGACACTCTCATTTTGAACGCGGCGCTCATACGGTAACGCGTTCTTTTTTGTTTCTTGGATTTACATCCTTTATTTTGATTAGTTCGTTTTCTCTCGACGCGGTTCTATGAGCTTTGTGTATGGCGTTCATAGAACCGCTTATTCGTTTTCATACGTCTTAATTAAACAAACGCTCTCGCGTTTATTATCGTTAGAAAATCTGCGCAACCTCTTTAAGTCGCTCCGCCAGATCAAAAGCAAATTTTCGTATTTCCCATAGATCTGCGTTTTCGTCGCGTCTAAATTCTTCGATTTTTGTTGTTGGCAAATCGCTCATAGGAACAAGTTCGCATGCCTCAAGAAGGTTGGCCGCGACTTCGCACGCGTCCAGTAATTTCTTTTTATCGCTACGACGATAATCGAAAGCGTCGCTCGTGTATTCTTTAAGGGCGTCGCGGAGCAAGGCGAGAGCATGATCGACTTTTCCCTCGCGGTTCGGGTTGGTTGGGATCACCGTTCTGCTGTCGCGATTTCGATAGCAGCCGAACATAGCGGCGATTGTGCCCGCATCGCGAATTGTTCCGTCAGGATAGAATATGCCGTGCTCGTCTATACAGCGACCGTGAATCATCAGTTCAAACGCGAACCAGCCCATATTATATTCGTTGCAATACTGCAACGCCATTTCGTACGGATTGGCGCGGGCAAGGCAGCCTGTTTCAGTGTTCATAACCTGTTTATTGAGTTTTTGTCCCCATTCTTTTGCAAGTTTAAAGTTACTGTCGACGCGTTCTCTCAAGTCGTTATAGTCGTGGAAAGAGAGCACGTCGATCATTTTAGCCGTCGATTCTTCAATTTCCCATGCGGTGGTGTATCCGACTGTCGTTAGCGCGTCCGGCGCGTTTTTTTGGACGACTTCAATTTCTCGTCTTAAAAACGCCCAGATTTTTTCCTCTCGATCCGCGCGTTCTTCTTTTGGCGACTGGTAAATATACGGACTGCAAAGAGGTTCGTTCATAACGTCGAACATTAGCAAGCCTGGTTCGTCCTTCAACGCGCTGACGACGGCGATTGCGTAGGCGTCGGAGGCTTCGTAGTCGCCCGGCTCGATCGTTTTAGGATTGAGCATGTTGCCGTTAAAGAGGATCGGCATAGATTTATAACCGCATTCGTCGCAAATACGAACAAAATCGACGATTTGCTGGATATACTTTTCGCCCTGGCGTTCGTAAGCCACTCGACTCAACCAAAAACGCACGGCGTTCAACTGAACGCGACTCCCATATCCAAGTTCTCGGCGAACTTGTTCCGCGTCGTTGACAATACCGTAACAAACGCCGCGAATCTTCGAACAGTCAATTTCAGGCTTTGCGGCGTGGGTTGAGTTAAACGAGCTTAAGACGACGGTTGCGAGAAGCGCGAGGAAAATCATAGCGCTCCTGGCAGAAAAAATACTGCGCATGGGAACTCCCTTCCAGTGGTTTGAACACCAACGAAATAATTGTAAGGCAAAAAGGCGTTTAAACGAAACGCCAGAAGCAAAAAAGAGCGGGTTTCAAAAAGCGACGCTATCAATGGTATCAGACGAAAGGATCAACTCAAGCTTTTATTCTAAAAAAGATTAATCTCGACTGAGAGTCGCTCCCATGCTTGCCATAATAACTAAAAAAATAGCAAGCCATTGCGTCCATGTGAGGAGCTCGTGAAGAAATATCAAACCCGAGAGCGCCGCAAACGCAGGTTGAAGGCTTTGAAGGACGCTAAACACTTTCGACGGTATTTCCTTTAAGGCGAAAAGGTCGAGGGTAAAAGGAAGCGCGCTTGAAAGGACAGCCACGCATAATCCCAGAAGCGCAAGTTTTGGCGTTAAATGGAACAGGTCGCCGCTAAAAACGCCGAAAGGTAAAATGAGCGCCGACGCGACGCACATACCGCAAGTAACGGCGTCGGAATTGTTCATTCTCTGCGCAATTTTTCTTCCGGACACGATGTACGCCGCCCACATGATGCCGGCGATAAACACCAGGATAACGCCGAGAAGATCAAGGTCGTTGACCGAACCCTGTTTGCCCCTGGGAACGATGAGCGCGATTCCCGCGCCTGCTAGGATCGCCCACAAAAAGTCGGGCGCTCTTCGCGACGTTAAAAGCGCTAAACCAAGAGGACCGATAAATTCCAACGTTACGGCGAGTCCAAGTGGTATGCGTTGCACTCCGTAATAAAATATAAGGTTCATCGCGCCGGTAGAAAAGCCGTAAAAAAGAACGTAAAGCCATTGTTTTCGCGAAAACTTCCGGACGGCCGGACGGTTGATTAGCGCTAAGAGTATACCGGCAAGACCCGTGCGAAGCGTCGCCACGCCTGCAGGGCCAAGAGAATGAAATAGTATTTTGGCAATCGACGCCCCGCCTTGTACGCTGGCCATTGCGCTTAGGCTTGCCAAAACGGCTATTTTTCTTTTTTTATCAATCATTATGCAAGTGCGTGTACAAAATGGCGCTACGTCTCTAAAAGAGATAGGATTTGTTTGAAAAACGCTCAAAAAGCGCTTTGCAGCGACAACGCGAGAATTGATTATAATCGTCCAACATATTTCATCAAGCTAAGCGCATGACGGAAGACGACGTCGTTATCTTTATCTTTGTTGAAATATCCTTGTGAATTTGATATCATCACTGTAGACGTCGTATTGAGACGTCCGAGGTCAATAAAAAAAGGAGAAAAGAAATGAACAGACGCGAAGCTATTGTAGGCGCTACTTGCGGAGTGTTGGGGTTAGTCGTTACCGACGCCGCCAGAAGCGAAGAAGGAAAAGACGATTTGATAAAACGCCTAACGGAAGTTCGTTCCGCGACGAAGTTTTCTGACGAGCCTGTCGACGAAAACGATTTGAAGAACATCCTTCAAATTGGCGCTAATTCCCCGAGCGCGCTTAATCGACAACCATGGTTTTTTGCGGCGGTAACAGATCGGCAACTTCTTGCCGAAATAGATCGCGCCGCTGAGATCAAGGCCGGTCGTCTCTCTTTGACGGGAAGTCCGACGGTGATTTTTGTCTGTGGCGACGATACCGACTACGCTCGATTCGACGTTGGCGCCGCTTGCGATCGCATGGCGGTAACGGCGATTTTGTTAGGATACGGGACGAAAACCGTCGCGTCGCCTTGTCCTAAAACAAATGAGAAGTTTAAAGAACGACTTGGAATCCCCGAGAAGTACAACGCTTATGCCGCGCTTTTGATCGGCCGTGAAGAAACGCCTTCTGTCGACGGCGTTTCGGGCGCGACTTCTCGCGTTCCGCTTGAAGAAAAGATATCGAGGGTAAAATAGACGGTCCCCTGACGCATCGTTTAAGAAGACGGCGCGAATCGTTTGGACGGTTCGCGCCGTTTTTACGTCAGGGAGGATTGAGTTCATTCCGTAACGTGGAAGAAGAACCGGCTTTCAGGAGCGACGTCGCCTGTCGTGTAGAGTTCCGCAGGCGTAACGTTTCCGGACAAATTGTCCAACCATTTAAACGAAATACCATTAAACGAGGCGTTCGCCGCGTCAAGACCGAGAGCCTTATAAGGAACTGCGATCATCAATTCGTCGTTTTCTATTTTATACGCCGTTTCTCCGCTCTGTTTCCAATTCCATTCCTCGGGATTATCGCCGGCAAAAAAGGCAAGGGAAGCCGTCGTCCCGTCGTACGTCTGGCCAATTAAATAATCGCCTCCGACGAACCCCGTTTGTAAATTGGAATCGACGTCAATCATGACGCAAAGATTGTCGGGAAGAGCGGGTTGGATAGGGGCGGCTGTTTTTACATAGAAATAGAAATTGTCGGAGTCGCGCGTCGCTTTAAAAGCGACGAAGTCGTTGCGCCCCGTTTCATTGACGTAATGCGTTCCTCCCTGACCTCGGAAGTCTCGTTTGACCGTTTCGCCTTGCCAATCGGTTAAGATTGTCTCAACGTTGTTCCATTGGGCAAAACTTCCTTTAACGTCAATAGTTATTCCAATCTGAGTTTGAGGAGGCGGAACGACTCCCTTGTAACGGCGAATTCCTTCGATCATTTGCATGTAATAAGCGTCAAGGTGTCCGCCTTTCATGGGTTCAATATCGCGGCTATATTCTCGATTATATTGATCGACGAAAACTCCGCGACCGTCGCCATAATCCCATCGTCCCGCGATCCACTCGTTCCATCCGGTTATCATCACATAAGGAGGATCAAGTTCGTAAGCGCGCTTCCATTGTTCGGCAAAGTTTCTTCCTTCGTCGGTTGCCAGATCTTCTTCGACCTTGCCGTTGCAGAAACTCCGTCCTCTAGCCATGCGCGAACTCATGTTCTGCACATGAGCGTCGGGTTGACGGCTTAAATTCTGAGCGACTGAAACATTGACTTGCTCGGGTTTATTGGGATCCTCGACATAATCGTACGGTTGAGGATACGCCGCTTCCCAGTGCCAGGCCTTTTGGGTGTTGACCATTTCAAAAGGCCAATGCGCTTTGCGAAGAGTTAAGGCGGCGTTTATTTTTTTATCGGTAATTTCCGCAGGATCGCCAATTAGAAGAGGCTTGCCCTCAACCTGGAAAAGCAATTCGTCATATTTGCGCGTCGAGTATACCTCGTTCCACAGATTGTTCGCCGCGTCTTTCGCTCTGGTATTTAGCATGAAAGTAATTTGCGGGGTCTTACCTCCTTCAGCGCGGATTTGCGTCATAACGTCGCAAAGAGCGCGAACCTGATCGGGATAGGTCAGGTAGTTGGTCGTATCAAAGACAAGGAAATCGATTCCGGCGTCGGCAAGTAGCTGAACATGGCGACGAAGAACCCATGGATCGAACGCGCTGTAATAACCAAACAGGGGTTCGCCCCAGAAGTGCATTTGGGAATGCGGCGCCCACAGTTCCGATTTGCTTGCTTCCGGGTCTTGAAGATCCTTTTCAGGAAGTCGCTCCAAAATCTTGGACACGTCGTATGGACCGTCGGTCCAGGGCGCTTTTTGAGAAGCGCTGTCGATCCACAGAAAATAGAAAATACCTACGGATTTGCCAGCGCGGATCACGCCGAGTTCGCCCGACGTTTCAACGGCGCGCCCTAAGCCGTCGACAGCTCGCCAGGGAACTCCCGCAGATTGCGCGTAGACGTTGTTAAAACAGAGCGCAAATAAACAGCAGACGCAAAGCGTCGTTAAATATTTAGTCATTTCGTTTCCTCGATTGTTAGAAAATGCCGGATTGCTTTTGCTTGTCAACGTCAAAGATTAGCGTCGATTAGTTCCTGAAGCTTGGATTGTTTTTGAACTCCGCTCAAACGTGAGACAACTTGGCCGTTTTTAAAAAGCAACAGCGTTGGAAGCGAAGCTATTCCAAGTTTAGCGGCCAGCGTCGCGTTCGTCGCAACATTAACTTTGGCGACAACAGCGGCGTCTGCGTTTGCCTTAGCAAGCGCGTTTAACGCGGGAACCAGAAGACGACAAGGTCCGCACGAAGGCGACCAAAAGTCGACAAGAACAGGGCGCGTTTCCTGAAGTACTTTGACGTCAAAATCCGCTTCGTTTAGTTCGATCGTCTCGCTCATAGCGTACTCCTTATTTCAAAAAGAACATGTTAGGTTTTACGGCTGTTGAAATGAAAAAAGCCGCGTCTAACAAAAAACGCCGCCGAGACCTGGAAGTTTCGACAGCGTTTTAAATACAACAGACTTCTCAAAGAAGAAAAAACTACTCTTCGTCTTCTTTGAGTTCCGCTTTTGCAATGATTTCCGACTGAATGTTGCCGGGCACAATATCATAACGATTGAATTCAATCGTATAACTTCCCTGACCGCCGGTCATGCTTGCCAGCGCGCGGCTGTACGTGGTGACTTCAGCAAAAGGAACTTCCGCCTTAACCGTTTGGTATCCGCCGCCGGCGTCTTCGACGCCAAGAGGACGGCCGCGTCGAGCGGCGACAACGTCTGAGTTGACGTCGCCTACCTTATCGACCGGAACGGTTACGTCAAGGTTCACAATCGGTTCAAGCAACGCGGGGCGAGCCTTCATAAAGGTCTCTTTGAAAGCGCCCTTTGCCGCCGTACGGAAAGCTTGTTCATTACTGTCGACGGGGTGGTATTTGCCGAAGTAGACTTCGATGCAAAGGTCTTGAACCTGATAACCGGCGATAACGCCGCTTTCCATACGATCTTTGAACCCTTTGTCGATAGCCGGCATAAAGTTAGACGGAATTGTGCCGCCAACGATGGAGTCGATCCAAAGGAAATTGTTTTCCGGGAAGTATTTCCATTCTTTCATCGATGGGAATCGATTCTTATCGGTCGCAAATTCTTCGGGGTCGGTTCCGCCTGGGAACGGGAACATGCGAATATGAACTTCGCCAAACTGGCCCGCGCCGCCGGATTGTTTCTTATGACGGTAGGACCCCTCTGCCATTTGCTGAATCGTCTCGCGATACGGAATCTTTTGTTCCTTCGTTTCAAGTTCGACTTTATCGCGGCGCTTCAGACGTTCTTGAAGAACCTGCAGGTGCAATTCGCTCATACCGGTAATGAGCATTTGCTTGGTCTGTTCGTTACGTTCGACCTTGAAGGTTAGATCCTCTTCCGCAAGTTTGGTGAGCGCCACGGAGACTTTGGCCTCGTCGCCGCGGTTCTTCGGAGAGGCGGCCAGACCGACCATTGGGGTAGGATACAAGAAACGCGGCATTTCGACGTCGCCGAGAGTCGCGCAGGTTTTTAGCTCGTCGGTTTTGGTAACGGCGACAATCATGCCGGGCCCGGCTTCGTCGATCGGTTGAAGATCGTTCGCGACAACTTCAAAGAGTTGAGCGATTTTGAAGCCTTTGCGAGATCCGATAAGCGGAACGTTCGCGCCAGTTTTCAAAACGCCGGAGAAAACGCGAATGTAATTGATCTTCTGAACGAAGGGGTCGATACGAGTCTTGAAGACTTGCGCGACGATCGGACCGTCAGGATTGGCGGCAACTTCCACGTCCGCCCCTTCGGCGTCTTTGCCCGTTCGGACAATGGCGTCAGAAGGCAACGCAAAGGACGCGAGGCCGTTGAGCAACTCGTTGAGTCCAACGCCCGTCTTCGCGGAAACGCAGAAAATGGGAATTAAGGATTCCTCTTTAATGCCCTTGGCGATAAGTTTCGCCATTTCTTCATCGTTCGGCAGCTCGCCTTCGAAATAACGTTCCATCGCGGAATCGTCGACGGAAACGATCGTTTCAATTAGGGCTTCATGAAGTTCGTTAGGATCGACGAGCGCGCCTTCGGCGTCAATCGGCTTCAAGACGTCGACCACGCCTGTAAATTTCGAGCCTTGGCCAATCGGAACGTTAAACAGCGCGGCTTCTTGTCCAAAGACAGCCTTAATCGACTCGATTAACTCGTCAAACTTAATGTTGTCGCCGTCCATCTTGGAAAGGACGACCATACGTCCAAGCCCCGCTTTTTTCGCTTCTGCAAAAACGCGCCGAGTGTTGACTTCAATGCCGGAGGTCGCGTTGACTACGATGACGGCCGTGTCAGAAGCTCCCATCGTAGAAATGGCGCCGCCAATGAAGTCTGGGTATCCGGGGGAGTCGAAGACGTCGAAATGTTTGCCGGCCCAATCGAAATTAACGCAGGACGGTTCGATCGTATACTTATGCGCTTTTTCTTCTTCGTCGAAGTCGCAAATACTCGTGCCGTCGTCGACGCTGGCAAGTCTCTTGACTTTTCCCGACGCGTTGAGGAAAGCGTCGGTCAAAGTGGTTTTTCCCGATCCGCCATGTCCGCACAAAACAATATTACGAATATTTTCAGGGCTATACTTCGGCATAAATAAAATCCTTGTTGAAAACGTCGTGTTTCCGTTTGTTGAAACGACGACTCCTCCTGTAAAACAACCTTAGGCGCCTCGCAAAAGACCGAAAGACGGCGGATACCAAAATCGTGGGTGTGACGCGAAACGCCGGTTATAACGACAAATCTGACGACAGGACTTGTCGCTTGATTAGGCGACAAGCGACGAAAAACGAAAACCTCGCATAGGGGACGCTTTTCGACTATAACGGTCCGCTAAGTATATCGTAAAAGCGCTATGTTTTCAAGGATACCCGACGACTTTTTTGAAAAATATTACTTATTCCGAGCCAATCTGCGGCCCTTATCTCGTTTCGAGGCTTTTTAGACTCTTTTTGTTTTGTTTTCTTTTCTTTTCCAAAAGCGCTTTTTCTGGTATATTCATGGCAAAGAAGGTTCTCTGTGAACGTTCAAAGCTTTTTCGAAAAACTTACGCAGATTATTCGGACGAACGAAACTACGCCGAGAGAGGCGTTTGGAATATGATTTTTAAGAACGCTATTCTGGACAATGGACTTGAAATAATTGCAGAAATCAACGACGCTGCGCTTTCGACTGCTCTTGGCTTTTTTGTTCGCACGGGAGGACGCGACGAAACTGACAATATCTCCGGAGTCAGTCACTTTCTGGAACACATGGTTTTCAAAGGAACTGATCGCAGGACAGCGGTCGACGTTAATCGCGAACTTGACGATCTTGGGGGAAAGTCGAACGCGGGAACGTCGGAAGAAACGACTGCTTTTTACGCAAAAGTCCTTCCGGAGCTTCAGGAGCGCGCTATCGATCTCTTCAGCGATATTCTTCGACCGTCGCTGCGTAAAGAAGACTTCGATATGGAGAAGCAGGTGATCCTTGAAGAGATCAAAATGTATGAGGATCAACCTCCCTTTCTCATTGACGAAAGAAGCCGAGAGCTTTTTTGGCCCGGTCATCCGTTGTCTCGCAGCGTGCTGGGAACGCGCGAGTCTGTCGGCTCCCTTACGCCGGAATTAATGCGCGACTACTTCGAACGCCGCTATAGTCCAAACAACATCGTGTTTGTCGCTTCCGGACGGGTTGATTTTGAGCAGATTGTTCAATGGGTCGACTCTCGATGCGGCAAATGGAAGAGTTTTGACGCTCCCAGAGAAAGTTGGCGCCCAAAGGGACGTTCCGGCGTAAAACTTTTTAAACGCGACGAGACCGTTTTGGAATACGTGTTACAACTGGTTGACGGTCCGTCGAATTTAGACGACGACCGATATGCCGCTTCGCTTCTGTCAGTCGTGTTGGGCGCGTCCGTTGGGAGTCGGTTCTTTTGGGAATTGGTAGATTCCGGACGCGCTGAGTCCGCATCGTTTTCTTTGTCGGGTTATTCGGACGCCGGTTATTTTGAGACGGCTCTGGCTTGCGAACCGGAAGACGTCGACGAGAACCTGGCCTTAATCCACGAGATTCTTTTAGAAGCTAAAAAGGACGGTGTGAAAGAGGAAGAATTGACGCGCGCAAAGAATAAATTGTCGACGGCTATTGCTTTGAGCGCGGAAAAGCCAATGACAAGACTTTTTGCCGTCGGCGAAGAGTGGCTTATGAAGAGACGGTATTGTTCCGTTTCGGACGATTTAAACATCCTTCGCAATCTAACGCTGGACGATTTGTCGAACGTTATGAAAAAGTATTCTTTTGAAAATCCTTTTACCGTGGCGGTCGGCAAAATGGACTCGCTAAGGGACTACGTTTAGGTTTGATCAATTGAAAGTCAATTCTTTCAGACGAATAAAAAAGGTTGAACGGTAAACGCTCAACCTTTTTTATTTGCTTAATTGTGAACCGAGTTTTCGCTTGCAGTTAATTATCAAAGGGCTTCGAAGTCGTCGTCAAGGTTTTCTTCATCGTCGTCTTCGTCAGAGGTAAACTTAGGCAAGATTTCTTCCTGGACGAACTGTACGATTTCATCGAAAACCGGCTTGTTGTCCACCCAGAATTTTTCGTTCATCTTCCAACTGACGACGGAGTCTTCAATCGAGTATTGAACGAAGACGTCAACGAGCGTTTTGACCTTTTCCATGCATTTCTGGGCAAGCTCTTTCTCGTCGTCGGCAACCTTGTCCTCTGCGGAAGTTAAAGTGGATTCCAGGACGGCGTCCAGCGTCTTGTTAAGTTCAGGCAGAAGAACGTCTTTGACGGCGTCGACATAGGCTTTGGCGTCGTCTGCCGAATTGGCTTGAATGTTCGAAACGATTTCAAGTTTGTCAAGACTAACGTACCAGTAATTGTACTGAACCTTTTCCATGAGAGATTTGGAGATTTCGTTGAAACGAAGACTCGTCTCTTTCAAAGTGTCGGCATATTCGGCAAGGGCGGGGTTTTCTTCAAATTGACTGAAAACCTTTTCAAGTTGGCTCTTCGTGAGTTCTTCGTTTTGAGCGTTTAAGGTAACGCCGGAAACAAAAGCGCCAGAGTCGATTGCTTTGAAACCGTTGACAAACTCTTCTTTGTCGACAGACGCAATTTTCGTAAAACGCTCCTTCATATACGCTTTAACTTCGTCTGTCGAAACGGAAGAGGGAACGATCAAAACGAAAAGGAAACCTTCTCGTTCAAAACGATACTTGAGGGTCAATTCACTCTCTTCCGGAATCTGTTTATTGATTTCGCCAATCGCGCTTCTCAAATCTTTTTTCTGGGCGTCAGACAAACCGTTGACGGGGAAGGCGACATAAGGATACAGCGTTTTACTGGCGTCTTCCGGCTGGTCGACGACAAAGAAGAATTCTCCTACGCCCGCGTCTTTGATAGGCTGGACGTTGGTTCCGAAAAATTGCGCTGCAATAATTCCGACGAGAGGAATTGTTTGTTTGGCGTTCGTAGCCGTTTCACTGTCTGCTACGAAGTAGTCGACAGCGGCCGATCCGACGGTTTGGATCGTCGAAGATATCTTCGTCGAGTCGACGTTGTCTAAGTTGACGCGAACGACTGAGACGGTTTCTTTTTGAATAAGCGGGGCGTAGGCGCCTTGGGCGAATAGCGCGTTTGTGAAAACAAACGACGTGAACAAGGCAAGGGCGACGAGCGTAAAGCGCTTCATTTGCGAGACTCCTAAACTGTCTAGCGCGGCAAGTTATCCAACAAACAACATGATAAACAACCGCGTTCCAAAATTCAAAACTCGGGGGACCAATAACTCCTTTCCATACGCAGTTATTACTCGCTCCGATACGATTAACGTTGCGTATTATAACAGAAGAGCGCTTTTTATGTAAATAGGCGTCGACGACGTTTTTTTGTTTTAAGGCGATTGTCGTCTATTGCGGAAGAAGTCCGAATTCTTCTCGTTTAAGTAGCTTCGTCCCTTTTTTCAGAGATTTATTGCTTTTTTTGAGTGAAGCGGGACTCAAAGAAAAAAAAGCGCTATAATAGTCGCAGACGTTCTTTTGGCCGTTTGTTTGCGGACCAGGCGACAACGTTGGGCGTATGTGTTGGGAGAGGATTTTGGACGATCGGGAAATAGAAGCCGAATTGACGGCTGTTGAAAGCGCCTTGCTCTTGCAGACGACGGGAGTCGAGACGCCTGTCGACACTGTGTATGACGTTGTTGCGCCGGAAAACGTCGTCTTTCAGTATCATATTGCCGGCCCATTTGCCCGCGCGTGGGCTTACGCGCTTGATTTGATTGTTATTGTCCTCTATCTTATTGCTTCGTTTTTTGCAGTTTTTTATATTCTCGATTTTCTCGCCGACAGAACGTTAGTTTTTGCAAGTTTTGGAGAAACGCTGTTTTATATATTCATCTTTTTTAATTTGATGTTTGCGTTCTGGTTCTGGAACGCGTTTTTTGAGGCTTTTTGGGGGGGACGAACGATTGGCAAGGCAATTATGGGGCTTCGTACGTTGACAGTCGCCGGCCGCCCTATTGGACGAAGTCAGGCGTTATTGCGGAATGTTTTGCGATATGCTGATTTAGCGCTCGGCCCGTTTTGCGTGTTAATTATGGGCATGAACGATAGAATGGCCCGACTTGGCGATCTTGCGGCGGGGACAATTGTGGCTATTGAACGCAAGAAGAGAAGGAAGACTTCGTCGTTTTTAGATCAACCGCTTGTTCGTAACGTTGAATCTCGCATTTCCAGGGATTACGAGATATCTTCGTCTCTCCACAAGACGTTGGCGCTTTATGTGTCGCGTCGCGAAGAGATTTCGGAGGCAAGACGAATTGAAATCGTCAAGTCTCTGGCCGATGTCCTCGCAAAGGAGAGCTCTTTCCCGTATTCCGTGAATCCAGACGCGTTTCTCTGCGCTTTATATCGCCGCTCCCTTGAATTGGAACGTCATGTTTAGCGCCGCTTGTGAGAGAAAATTCCCTTAGACGCGTTTGTTTTGAGACTTCCCTTTTTTAAACAGGTATATTGGAGAGGTTTGTTACTATTCATTGACGATGCAAGATCATAAAGGTCCTAAGAATCCGGGCGAACGAAATCGCGACAAAGACCCCGGCGAAAGAAAGACTAAGCGCGGCAAAAAAAATAGGCGCGAAAAGTTTGACGACAGATCGCAAGACGAGTCGCGTGGCGTCGATTTGGAGTTAATCGAGGACGCGCCTCTCGACGAGACTTGCGATCCCTATTACGAAGGCGATTTTTTCTCAACGGAACGATTTGACGCTTCGACGCAAGGCGACCGAACTACCCGAACGACAAGCGTCGCTAACGAACGCGCGGTACTTGTCGGCGTTTATACTCCGGGTCAGGGCGTCGGCGACGATCCTTTGGCCGAGCTTGCAGGACTTGCCGAAGCGGCGAACGTCGATCCTGTCGGTTCTTTGATTCAGCGTAGGACGACTCCGGACGTCGCGTACTGTCTTGGCAGCGGAAAGCTTGGTGAATTGGAAGAACTCGTTCGCGCTTTGGACGCTCAAGTCGTTCTTTTTGACCTTGACCTTGCGCCTGGACAAACAAGAAATTTGGAGAAGCGTCTTCAAATTGAAGTTATCGATCGAACGGAGCTGATTTTAGACGTGTTTGCGTCGCGCGCGCAGACTCGTGAGGCTCGTTTAGCCGTTGAATTGGCGCAACTTGAGTATTCGTTGCCTCGTTTAAAACGGATGTGGACTCACCTTGAACGTCAAACGGTTGGCGGCGTTGGACTTCGCGGACCGGGTGAAAAACAGCTCGAAGTCGACCGACGAATAGCGCAGAAAAGGATCGTCGAACTCAAACGCGAATTAAACGATATCCACGGACGAAAAAAACGCGAGATCGAGGGACGCGAGCAGACGCGCCGCGTTTGTCTAGTCGGTTATACGAACGCTGGTAAAAGCTCTCTTCTCAATGCGATGACAGAAGCGGGCGTTTTTGCTCACGACATGCTTTTCGCGACTCTCGACACTCGAACGCGGCGTTGGTTCCTACCCGGCTGGGGACCGGTGTTGTTAAGCGACACCGTCGGTTTCGTTCGCGATTTGCCTCACCACCTGGTCGCGAGTTTTAGGGCGACTCTTGAAGAAGCCACGTCTGCGAATTTGCTTATTCATGTCGCCGATTCCAGCGCGTCTGACGTTTTTGAACAAATTGACGCCGCTCATAAGGTTCTGGAGCGTCTAAACATCCGTGAAAAAGACGAGATACTCGTTTTGAATAAAATTGACGCGATTGAGTCGGAGTCGAAGTTGCGCGCGTTAGCGGAGCGTTACCCGACCGCTATTCCGATTAGCGCCAAAGAACGACTCGGTTTGGAACGTTTAACGAGCGCCGTCAGCGCGGCGTTGAGTCGCGAGTTTCTCGACGTCTTCGTAGAGTTAGACGCGGCGGACGGCAAGACTGCCGCGTCTCTTGCGCGAGACGGCGAAGTGACTTCTCGCGAATATGACGCAGAGGGAAGGGCGACTATTCACTGTCGATTGCCTAAACGCGCTTTGGAACGTTTACGCGCGATTCCCAACGTGCTTGTTCGGCTTAATTCGCGCGACACCGATCCCCTTTTTTCTACTTTTAGCTTGGAAGAAGACGTATAAATTCTTCTATCCAGGGTTCAGTTGTTACGGTAATCTGAGGACGTTTAGGCGTAAGAATGAGATTAGAATTACAGAGTTTTACCGCCGCCGCCGGCGCGTCTATCGGATACGTCGACGTCGGTTCGGGAAGTCCGCTTGTGTATGTTAACGGTTTTGGAGAGGACGTTTCCTACGCCAATCATCTTGTAGAAAGGTGGAGCGACAGTTTTCGATGCGTTACCTTTGACCATCGGGGGTATGGATCTTCTACGACGTGTCGAGATTCTTGCGTCGAGCAGTCTGCGCGCGATCTCAAAACGCTTTTGGAAACGCTAGGTATAGACGACGCGAGACTTGTCGGTTATTCGATGGGAGGTTCCGTCGCTTTTTCCTATGTTGAACAATTTGGAACGGAACATATAGAACGACTTGTTTTGGCCGACACTTCTCCCAAGTTGATTAACGAGGAAGATTGGACGTTGGGACTCTGGCAGGGTAGATATTCTCGCGCTGATTTTGAGCGAGATCTAGCCACGATTGAAAACGATCCGACATTGTTTCACCTGTCTTTTTACGGTCGCGCCGCTACTAAAACTTCTCACGACGATCTGATCGACTTTTTTCCGTCTTACGAAGACGTCGAGGGGTGGTTCAACTACGTGTCTGAGTTGACAGGAATTCGAACGTCGATGCTCAAAAGAATCTTCAAGTTTGACTATTCTGACGAAATGAAACAATGCGAACGACGTTACTGGGCTTCGATGACGGGCGGAGATTGGAGAAACGTCCTAAAAGACATAGACGTCCCTTCGCTTTGTCTGTATGCCGATCCCGGTTCGTTTTATTACTCGGCAACCGCAGATTACATGGCTTGTCAAATACCAAACGCAGAAATTCGCGCAATTGGGAACGCATGTCATATTTGCCCTAAGGAGAATTTGGTAGAGTTTTCGTCTGCGATTTCAGAATTCTGTTCTCGAAGTTTTTAGCTTGTTCGACTTTTGAACGACTACTGCATTTTGGAATAACCTTTTCTCTTGAGTTTTTACTCAAAAGACTTATAATACGGGCCCCTGCGTGCGAAATTGCCTCCCTAAGGAGACTGTCTCAGTCTCCCGTCGAGCGTGGCTTTTTTGAATTAAGACGCTGGAAAAAGGAAACGTTAGTTTTAATACATGAAGGATTGAACGATGAAAAAAATCGCGACCATTGAAACGACGCGCGGGACTATTAAGCTTGAGCTCTTTGCCGACAAAGTTCCCAACACCGTCGCTAATTTTGAAAAATTGGCTAATTCGAAGTTTTACGACGGCTTAACGTTTCATCGAGTCATTGAGAATTTTATGATTCAAGGCGGTTGTCCAAGAGGCGACGGAACCGGAGGTCCCGGTTATTCTTTTGACGACGAGTTCCATCCCGATCTTCGACACGACGGGCCGGGCGTGCTTTCCATGGCGAACGCCGGTCCCAATACGAACGGTTCTCAGTTCTTCATCACCCATGTCGCTTGCCCGTGGCTTGACGGTCGTCACTCCGTGTTTGGCAAAGTATTGGAGGGGCAAGACGTCGTCGATTCCGTTCAACAAGGCGACAAAATGATTCGCGTCGTTGTTGAAAACCTCGAATGACTTATTTGTCGTCATGCGTCGACGCGTTAAACGCCGCGTCGACGTTTTGGGGGCGATAAAAAAGACCTGTTGTTTACTCGCGCGCTTTCGGGGACGAATTCACATGGACGCTTCAAAAAAAACGCCGAAAGAAGACTCGCTTACTTTTGAAGAGGCTTATCGACAATTGCAAGCGATTGTAACGTCGTTGGATTCTGGTCAAGGCGGCTTGGAAGAGTCTCTGGCAAGTTTTGAAGAAGGGATGCGACTCCTCAAGTTATGTCGAGACAAACTTGACGGAGCCTCAAGGAGAATTGAGTTGCTCAAGGGAATGAGCGAACAAGGCGAGCCTGTTTTGGCGGAGTTTGACGAAGAAGGATTGTGTTCACAGGCTGATGTGGCCGGTCGTCAAACGCCTTTAAAGACCCGTTCGTCGACGAATAATTCAAAGCGGTCCGAACCTTCTAAACAAGACAGTTTGTTTTTATTAGACGACGAGCAAATTGATTCTGACGAGGAGAATCCTCGGAAGAACGGCTGAGCGGTAAAATCGTCGTGGCGCGGCGTGGAGCGCGTTTGTGTTTTTAGACAAGATTGAGACAGCAGTAGATCTTCTCATGATTCAATCGTCCTTCTGGGCGTGTTCTTTTGTTGATGGTAGAGTGACGTTAGTTTTCGTGAGAACGAACTACGATGGCAAACGATAGTAAGACGATTCAGGTTGACGCGATCCCTAATACGTTTTCGGACGCTGCAGAAAACGCTTCTAACGTCGGGACAAGTCCCTGGAATCATCCTTTCTTGACCGCCGAGGTTTCCCAGTATCTTTCCACTTTGCACGGAGAGGTTGACGCGACTCTTGATCTGTCGACACGTTTGCCCAACGATTCTCCCGCCCGTCTTACCGCCGCGATGCGATATTCGCTTTTAACGTCAGGGAAGAGATTTCGCCCGATTCTGGCGCTATTAGCCGCTGAATTATGCGGCGGCAAACGCGCCGACGTTTTACCTGTTTGTACGGCTCTTGAATTGGTTCACACTTATTCGTTGATCCATGACGACTTGCCTGCAATGGATAACGACGATCTACGTCGTGGAGCTCCAACGTGTCACAAACAATTTGACGAGGCTACTGCAATACTTGCAGGCGATGCGCTTCTTACTTTTGCTTTTGAGACGTTGGCTACAAAAATAGCCGATCCTGACGTCGCGTCTCGACTTATCGCAACGCTAGCGATTGCCTCCGGACCTTGCGGCATGGTTGGCGGACAGGCGGACGACGTGTTGTGGTCGGCTGTAACGAAAGAGTCCCCGCTCGTTTCCGATCTTTTGGGCGAATTGACGACAGGACTACACGACGACGAAGACGGAAGCGACGCCCGTAGGGCTCTCTTATCTTGTTTTTTAAAGAGAATTCATCGTCGTAAAACTGGAGCTTTGATTATGGTGTCGTTGGAATTAGGCGCTGTCGCCGTTGGCGCAAACGAACTTCAGCTTAACGCGTTGCGCGCCTATGGAGAGAATTTGGGTCAGGCGTTTCAAATATCCGACGATCTCCTGGACGAATTGGGCGACGAAGCGATTGTTGGAAAGCACGTACGAAAAGACAAGGACGCCGGTAAATTAACGTATGTTTCTCTGTATGGCGTTGAACAAACGCAGACGCTGCTAACAAACGTTGTTGTTAGCGCAAAGGAAGCTTTACAAAACGCTTCCGACGTTTTCGACGTCGATTCTATTTCTTTTAAGGCGGCTATTCGACTTGCTGATTTTATGGCGAGGCGCGATCGATGAGCGATAACGGAAAAAAGAATCACGATCGGAGCGTTGTGAGGGATGAAGCGCGACCGAACGTTCCTCCCGTCCTGCTAAGCGCGTTAAAATCGCCCAACGATCTTCATTCTATGTCGCTCGACGAATTGACTCGTTTAGCGGCAGAAATTCGGACGGTTCTTTGCGATCTGTCTGAAAAGAGAAGTTTCCATTTTGCTTCCAATCTTGGGGTCGTCGAATTAACAATAGCTCTTCATTCCGTTTTTGATTTTAGTCGCGATCATTTGGTATGGGACGTCGGACATCAATGCTATCCTCATAAACTGTTGACGGGGCGCTTCAAAAGCTTTGAAACGTTACGAACTCGCGGCGGATTGTCCGGATATCCAAACCCTTCGGAGAGCGACTACGATCTCTTTATGACGGGGCATGCTGGCTGTAGCGTAGGTTCCGTCTTGGGATTAGCGTGCGGCGACGCGCTTTTAGAACGTCTTGCTAAGCCTAATAAAGGCAATAACGACGGCGCGTCGTCTGAGCGAAATTCAGTCGCTGTCGTAGGCGACGGAGCTTTCTCCAGCGGACCGATTTTTGAAGCGTTGAATCATGCCGGGGGATTACAGCAGAAGATGCTTGTCGTCTTGAACGACAACAAAATGTCTATCTGCCAGCGTGTCGGCGGTTTGGGACGTTATCTTGACCATATGCGTATGGCTCCCGGCTATTTGGGCGCTAAAACACGCGTGCGCAAGGTCGTGGAAAATCTTCCTAACGCTTATGCCTTTCTGTCCCGATTTAGAGACGCGCTTAAGGCGGGATTGGTTGGCGGCGCGCTTTTTGAAGATTTTGGTTTTCAGTATATTGGACCGATTGACGGGCATGATTTGCGCGTCTTGCGAAAGTATTTTGAGGCGTTTAAATCTTCAACGAGGCCCGTGCTTTTACATATTCTTACTGAAAAGGGACGGGGATATCCTCCCGCCGAACATGATCCTTCGCAATTTCATTCGTCAAGTCCCGCGATAATTCTTGATAATAAACGGGTAGAGATAGATCGTGTTGTCGACCAGCGTCCAACGAAGAGCAAACGAAGCGCCGATATTGCAAAAAGGCTTTCGTCTGTCGTGGGAGTTGATCGAACGAAAGTTGATCGAGCCGACCTTATTTTTCCGGACGATCCGACGAGCGTGCGCGTTGAAAAGCCTATTTATGGCGAAGCGGCTTTCACTTATTGGGCGCAGGCTGCGATCTACAAAGCTCTTTGCGACGATCCTAAGGTATGCGTTATCGTCGCGGCGATGACGCAGGGCAATATGTTGGAAAAAGCGCGCGCCGATTTTCCTGATCGTTTTTTCGACGTCGGCATTTGCGAGGCCCACGCCGTCAACTTTGCCGCCGGTTTGGCAAAATCAGGAATGCGGCCAATTGTCGACATTTACAGCGGATTCCTCCAACGAGCGTACGATCATCTTTTCCAAGAGATTTCCCTGCAAAATCTTCCCGTAGTTTTCGCTCTTGATCGCGCCGGTTTGGTAGGAGCCGACGGTTCGACGCACCACGGCGTGTTCGATCTCAGCTACTTGAGACCTTTTCCCAATATGACGGTTCTTGCGCCGGGCGACGCAGCCGATATGGAAGCCGCTTTTGCATTTGCTTTACGCAGTTCGAACCCCGTCGCAATTCGATATCCAAAGACAAAAACCGGCGTTATCCCGCGGGATATTGCTCCTTTTACCTTGGGCAAGTCTGAAGTTATACGGGATGGCAAGGACGGCGTTTTCGCCGTATGCGGCGGCGGTTTGTTGAAGACAGCTCTTGATTTTTCAGAGAAACTGGCGTCGGGACAAGTCCCCGGTTTGGATCAATTTGACGTCGGCGTCGTCAACGCTCGGTTTGTTAAGCCGTTAGACGTCGACGTAATACTAAAACCATTACGCGAAGGCAAGCCGCTCGTTACGGTTGAGGAGAACATGTTGAGCGGCGGTTTTGGTTCCGCCGTCCTTGAAGCCGCTAACGACGAAGGACTTGACGTTCGTCCAATGACGCGTTTGGGTATTCCAGACCTTTATGTCGAACACGGAACTCGCGAGGAAGAGTTGCGCGAAGTCGGGCTCGACTTTAACGGACTGGCGTCGGCCTTTTCGGAAGCGAATAAAAGGGCTCGACAGATAAAACGTTAGCGCAACAAGGGACGGGCGTCTTGGAAGAGTTTCATTTCCTGAAAGACGTTGTTCCAATGTTGCGTTTCATTTTTTGTCAGCGCAACGCCTCCGTATTGCGCCTGATAGAAGCGATCTACGAATTCGAGCAACGAGCGACGCGCGTCTGCGTTAGTTTGATAAAACGAGTCGGAATCTTTTTGAGATTGGTTTCGTTTTTCGTCTTCTAGCTGGAAACAGCGGTTGAGAAATTCTATAGGGGTTTCGTAAATACGCCGCATTGTCTGTAAACGTTGTTCTAACGATTGTTCGAGTCGTTTATAAAGCGCAAACGACTGTTCGTCGTACCCTTTCCTTGATTCTCGTATTCGTCGATTCTCTTTTGCCGTTTCTATCGCTTTTTTCAGTTCAGAACCCATTTTAGCAAAGAGATAATAGAAGAAATACGCCCCCAACAACAAACATAGAATTAGAAAGAGGAAACGAACGATTGCTTCAGGAGTCCATTTTCCTGTAAATATCTGTTTAATGGTTTCATAACAATTCTCTACGAAAACATTGACGAAATTAAATTTCTGTTTGAATCTTTTGAGATAGGCTATGATTCCCTTGCCAAGCGCGACAATTGGACGATAAACGTTTTGCATTTGTCTGGCGCCGTTAAAATTCATAATAAAATCGTTGCCAAAGGAACTAAAGAAATAAGACCAATTGTATATGCCTACCGCCAAAAGGCCGGGTCGTTCGGAATCTCTATCAGCGGAAGGCGTCGCGTCAAGACGCAACCAAGCCCCGTCGTTGATCCAACTTTTGGTAAATTCAGAAAGACAAGTCGCATTGTTATTTATAAAGGACGATCCTGCAAATAAACGCGCCGAAGGAGAATCGGACTTTGGCAATTTCTCGGGAGGAATATACGCTTCGACCCAGGAGTGCGCGTCAGATTGACGAACGATAGTCGCCGACCCGTCTTTAGAAGGATAACAGGCGTATCCAACTACTACTCGCGACGGAATCCCGACTGCTCTGAGAAGCAACGCGAGCGCGCCGGCAAAGTATTCGCAGTGCCCCTCTTTGTGTTCGGAAATAAAGTCTTCAAGAGGATCAATATCAGGATTACGCAACACGCCGGTTCGATTATATTTGTATTCGTGGAAATCTCGAAGTTTTGACTCGAAATATCGTGCGCGGGAGACGAAGTCTTCTTTGGGCAAACGCGATTCTTCATCCCATTTTTGGGCGATCTCGATAAGTTTGGGGAATATCTTCGCGTCTAACGCCAAATATTGGTCCAAATACGGAAACGTTTTTTCTTGATTGGGCGTTAATTCCATTTGACGGCCTTCGCAAAACGATGTCGTCAAAAACCAAAAATCGTTTTTATTTCTATATAACTCGCTTTCCTGGTTGAGTTGAACTCCCAGACTTCTACTTGTTCCAATTGGAACAGAATTCTTGACGACAAAGAAAGGATAGGTCGAAAAGACAATCGACGTGTCCAATCGGTTCAAAAGAATCCTCATCGTGACGATTTGGTTGCGAACGTCATACTCGACTAAGTTCTTGAAATTACGACAATAATCTGTGAGACGGGTCTTAACTTCTTCATCGTCAATATCTAAAAAATTAAAGTTTGGACTTTGTGGAAGGGAAGTAGGGGGTTGATGAAAAAACGTCGAATCAGTGAAGAAATGGTTGACGACGTTGGCGTTCGTCGGTCTATTCTGAGGTCGAGAAAATCCAAAAGGCGTTTGAGGAGGGGGTGAAAACCTCTGCGGAGGGAAGACATTCTCGCTGTATGTTCTATCGGCGTTGAAAACAGATTCGGGAATTAACGTCCGAGGATCGACGATTGTTTTCTGCTTAATCGCCTCCGCTAAATCTTTTGCGTTTTCGATAGATTGCGACGTTCTAACGTCCGCCCATATATGGTTGTCGTAGTTAGCTAAAGCGATGCCTCGAAAATAAACCGGCGACGTTGGAATTACCGGCGTTTTGTTGGCAAGATTAAGCGGATCCTCAAAACGAACTTCCATGACCGGCGCGTGGGAATCGACGGACGGTCCAAGATCGCCAAGTTCAATCGACGGTTTGAAACCGGTTCGGGTCGTTTTTCCTCTGGCCACTCCCTGCCAAGTTACAGAATCAAACTGAATCGCCCCAAATCCTAATTGATCCATTCTCGGAAAAAGACAAAAGAAAAGCGACGCAAATAAGGTCGCGCCAAGGGCGCTGATTGTAAAACGACGAAAGAATTCAAAATCAAATTTTATCGGCAGAGCGGCGGATCGACGAAAGAACTTGGTTTCGTTAACTACCGTCGGCGTTAAATATCTTCTTTCTCCCGTGTTCAAAACGTCTGATTTGTCTTCAACGATTTCGTTTTTTTCTTCCGCCGTGATCATTTCCAGATTTTTATTGCCGGCAAAACGATTTTTCAAGACCACGCGTTCGGCATAAAACTTTCGTTCTCCCCACTGAAAAAGGAGTGAAAAGGAAATGAACGCCAAAATCGAATAGACAGGCAAAGCGGCCACAAAATAGACGCTTCGCTGAAAGACGCAACCGACGGCTACTTCAACAAAAGATATAGAAAGAATTTGATAACATTTTCTTAGCGTTTTACGCTGGAAAAACAGGATCATTTGCAAAGAAGATAGGACGTTGGCGATAGAAAACGCCAAAAAATCTTCTCGCGAATGGAGCAGCGTCCCCATTTGAGCGATTACCGCTAGAATGATTAAAACGTTACAGACGCTTTTGGATATCGAAAACTTCTTTTTATAATCGACGAAATAAAGCGCAATTAGAATTGAAAAAAAGGATAAGGCGCTAATAAACGAGCCGCTTGACTTTGGCGAATCGTCGCATAATTGCAACATGAACGTTGCAAGGATCGTCACGCAAGCGAGAACAAACGGAATGACAAAACTCATAACGCCAATTCCTATTTTCAAAGACGGACAATCTTTAACATTAAGGATTTGTAAAGATCGCGCGCTACTAAAAGCAGTCGGCTCATCCCGTTAAAAAAGGGCGAGACGACTGTTTTATAGTTTTTTCGGTCAAGCGAACATTGTTTCAACAAATTCATCCGGATTAAAAACGGCAAAGTCGTTTTCCGTTTCCCCAAGACCGACATATTTTACGGGAAGACCTACTATTCGCCGGATGGCAACCGCCGCGCCACCCTTGGCGGTTCCGTCCAATTTTGAGAGGATAATCCCTGTGCAGGCGACGGCTTCTGTAAACTTTTTCGCTTGACTTAGACCGTTTTGTCCGGTTGTCGCGTCAAGAACTAGGAACGTTTCATGAGGGGCTTCAGGAATTTGTTTAGCGACGACTCTTTTGATTTTTTCAAGCTCGTTCATTAAGTTCTTTTGAGTTTGAAGGCGTCCCGCCGTGTCGATAACGCACACGTCGGCGTTAAGTTCAATCGCTTTTGCAACCGCTTTGTGAGCGACGCTTGCCGGATCGCTTTGAGGGGGCCCGGTAACGATTTCTGCTCCAAGTCTTCCCGCCCATATCTTAAGTTGATCTACGGCTGCGGCACGAAACGTGTCGGCTGCTCCGAGGACGAGAATGTTTCCGTCGTCAATTAAAGATTTTGTTAACTTGGCGATACTTGTCGTTTTACCGCATCCATTGACGCCGCAGAAAAGAATAATCGTCGGACCAGATTGCGCAAAATGAATTGCCGGTTCTTCCTGCGCCATTAACTTCTTAAGTTTCGTTTTGACGACGTCAAGAATCTCGCCTTTGTTTACGACGCGTCCGCGAAATTGTTCCTTAATTTCTTCAGAAACCTCTCGCGCAACTTCGACGCCCATGTCTGTTCGAACTAAAGTTTCAAACAGATCGTTTATAAAATCAGCGTCGACAAGTCGACCGTCGTTTTTGAAAAGGTCGCGAACGTCCGTCTGCAACGCTTGAACAGTACGATTAAGCCCTTTTTTGATTTTATCCAGAAGACCCATTACAACCTCTGCGCGTATGTTACGTAGTGAAAGGAAGGGGACTATTGCGAAAAACGACGCTTTTTATACCATGCCCTTATCTTCAGGCGACGATGTTTCCACAACAGCGAAAGTCGAATTATCGAGAGGAACGCCGTCGATTTGATCGAGAACGCCGTTGATGAAAGCTTGTGAAGAACTTTCTCCAAATTTCTTGCCCAGTTCAATCGCTTCTGAGATAACGATTGCTTTGGGCGTTTTTACGAAACGCATTTCGTAGGCGGCGACTCGCAGAATATTACGATCGACAACCGTTGTCTGTTTTAACGTGCGTTTATCGAGAGCTTTGTTAAGTAGGTCGTCAATCTCGCGAAGACGCGTCGTCGTTCCCTCAAAAAGACGCCGCGCGTATTTAATGGCGACGCCGAGCTCTTCGTCTGTAAGGGACGCTTGCGTTTCTTCACAACAACAGTCGTACAATTCTCTCCAATCGTTTTCGAGAGAGTCTTGCGGGTTGAGCTCTTGTTGATATAGAGCCTGAAGTGCTAGCGCGCGCCCAATTGTATTCGGTTTGATTTTCTTTTTTTTGTCGCTCATGTTAAACAACCTTATTGTATGTGGTTATAAATGGAGCGGTTGAATGTTTGAAAACGTTTTTACACGTGCGTGAGGGGCGGTCATAGCGCGGCGTCGAGGAGTTTCGTTTATTAACGTTTCTTTTTATCGCCGCCCTTTTTCGATTTCTTCTCAAAATTGCCAGGTTTATGCGACTTAGATTGTCCAAACGTAGAGGCTTTGTTTCCGCGATCTTCATGACGTTTTCCAGTTCGTTTGTCAGTTTCAAAACGTTTGAAGCTCTCTTTTGACGAAGAACGCCCTCCGTGGACAAACCAACTCTGATCCTCGTCATCGTCGTCAATTTCTTCAAGAGAGGACGGATCGACGTCGACGGATTCAAAATCGCCTCGAATATAGCGCTCGCCGTTTTGACGCAGGGAGGCGAACTCTTCTTCATCGGCGTCCGGATCGTAGGGTTCCGGCAATTTTCCGAGCAAATCGATCATTTCCAAAGCCGCTTCCGCCGCTTCGCTTCCCTTGTTGCCCGGTTGTTCGCCTAACGTTTTATCCTTTCCAACTTCAGCGACGCCGCTCCTTGCAATAGCCTGATCGACATTGTCGCAAGTAATAATCCCAAAAGTAACGGGAAGACCGTATTCCGAACCTATTCTACATAACTCGGAACTTACGGCCCTGTTGATATATTCATCGTGAGAGGTCTCGCCTTTAATTACGCAACCCAGACAAATGACGGCGGAAAAATTCGCGTCAGAGGCAAGTCGTTCAGCGATCGTCGGTATTTCGAAAGCTCCAGGCGTTCGAATAACGACAATTTGATCTTCTGAAACCATTTTTTCTCTGAGCTTTGCCAGAGCGCCGGCCAGCAAATTATCCGTAATTGATTTATTGAAGCGCGACACGACGATAGCGATATTTCCGACGTCGCCGGGAGCGCAAATATATCCTTCGTATTCTGTCATAACAGTTCTTTTGTTTTCTCTTGTTTTTTGATGCGGGAAAGTGCCGTTTCTTCAATCAGGCGTCGTTTGTTTTCAGCGAAGCGTACAAAGCGGCGTTGTCGCTGGTTTCTTCCAATTTTCCTCCAAGGAAGCTTTCCGCTTCTTCCGCCGACTTAGCCTTTAAACGTTCGAGCAATTCGCAATAGGAGGCGTAATTCTCTTGGGGAATGAAGTCTCTGACGTCGCGAGCATGACTCTTCACGACGTCGATAGAAATTGGCTTTGGATTGTCGGGTGAAACTCGATTAAGCCAAAATTCTGCGTTTTCGACGGCTCTAAACTCTTCCAGAGCAGTTTGGTCGAAGCTGTTGTCGTCCCCGAGAGCCGCCGTTGCAATAATTGTTAACGAACCGCCCCCTTCGATATATCTGGCGGAACTGAAAAGTTTCTTAGGACGCTGAAGAGCAAGCGTGTCGAAAGAATCAATAAGTCCAATTCCTGCCGAAGCGCGTTCGGCATTCCAGGCGTGCGCGAGGCGCGTTAAGGAATCAAGGACGACAACGACGTTTTGACCGTATTCCACCATCCTCTTGGCTTTTTCGAAGACAATTTCAGATAATTGAATGTGTCTGATAGACGGTTCGTCAAAGGTCGAACCGACGACTTCGCAACGAGTTCCGGATAAACCGTCTTCCATTTCAGCAATTTCTTCCGGACGTTGATCGATCATGACGACAAATGCGGAAGCGTCGACGTTGGCACCGACAATCGATTTAACTATTTCACGTATGAGGGCCGATTTTTCAGAGCGATCAGAATAAACCAAGAGCGCGCGTTGGCCAAAGGCAATGGGAGCGACAAGATCGATCGCTCGCAGGTTTAAACGATTTCTTCGGATTTGGGTTGCGGAAGCCTCCGACGTTTCTGATTTTTGAAGAGAGCAATCGACGTTGTCGGACGATTCCAATTTCAACTGCTTAACGGGTCTCGCGTCGACAAGATCGTCGAAAAAAGGTTTAGAAGCTAACGCGTTTGGGTTCTCGCCGTTGATTGATTCTACGCACAAAAGCGCAAAATACCTTTCTCGTTCTTTGGGCGGTCTTATTTGTCCCGATATGGTCAAACCGTTTCGTAAACCAAAGCGTCGAATTTGACTTGGAGAGATGTAAATATCGTCAGGGCAAGAAAGATAACGAGCTTCGGGGCTTCGCAAAAAACCAAATTCGTCGGGCAGAATTTCTAACGTGCCTCCGCCAAACAACATGCCGTTTTGCTGGATCTTCGCACGAAGAACACGAACGATCAAATCGCGTCTTTGTTCTCCGTCGACAGTTTCCAAGTTCTGGCGCCTGGCTTCTGCAACAAGCTCCTGCATCGTTAGTTTCTCAAGTTCTACGATACCCAACGGCATACGATCGCCATAAGAAACAGTTTTAGATTCGTCAGAGTTTTGAGTCGACGTCGAACCTTCTGTTCCGAAAACGCCTTCGTTTTGGAGAGAGTCGGAACCGTATTTTTCCAAGGCCGTGCGACGATGGCGACGAGCAGCAAGTTCTTCGGCAAGAGACAGCGGTTCGCCCCTTTTCCCCAAAGCGCCGATTGTCGGCTCATAATTCTCATGTCTCCCATAACGAGATCTACGACGTTGATTGAGGTCGTAGTAGCTGTTTTTGTAGTTGTTGGGATAACGATCGCTAATGGAGTCGTCTCTGTTGGAGCCTTTGTAGTTGCGTCTACCGGAATAACGGTTTTCGTCGTTTGGTTGCGCATTATCGACAAATTCGGCGCCGTACCGTCGTTGACGACCGTTTAGATTGCGACGATAATCGCCCTGATTTTCAAAACGCCCGTATTTACGATCGTTTGTGCGCTGTCCTCCGTTACGATAATTATCCGCCCGACTTCCGTCGCGTTGCATATCGGTTCGGGGGCTCGAGTCACGACGGGGACCTTTAAAACCGGATTCGCGATACGAGCCGTTTTCAAAGGACGTTCTGCGCCTTGGCCCGCTACTTCCTTGTTCGTATGATCCACGTTCTCTGCGGAAGTTCGGACGACCGTCAGTTCTATATCCGCCGCGATTATCTTGGCGGTATCCGGAACGTCTGTAATTGTCGTTGAAATCGTCGTTTCGTTCACGAGAGTAGCTGTTTCCTTCGCCCGTTTTATAAGATTGCGCTCCTCCTCGTTCGGGTTCAGACCATTCGCCGTGATTCCATACGCTTCGAGTTCTATTGCGAGACCTTGTTTCATAATCCTCGTCAATTTTTTTCTTGTCGTCAAAAGAAGATTCGGAAGTTTGACGAGTCGATTTCCAAGCGGCGCCTCCGTCCCATTCGATGCCGTCGGACGTGCTGGATTCGCCGAAGACATAGTCGTTTTGAGTTTGACGAGTCGACGGCGAACTTGAAGATTCTCCGTTCCAGTCAGAATGAACGTCAGAGGCCGCGTTTAATTCGTCGGCGATTTTAGACCAGGAATCTAGCGGTTTTTCAGGCGACGCGTTGGCGTCCTTGACGGAGGATTCGTCAGCCCCCGAACGTCGGGAATCATCGTTGTCAAATACTGAAGAATCATTGTTTTCCATAGGGAGCTCCTACTCTGAGGGGTGGGCAAATGGGACTCATCGGTCCGAAAAGGTTCAATAAAAAGCGTTAGGCGCAACTTATTACATAGGCGGGATAATTACTTTCGCCGATAGCGTTATCGCGGCGGGATAGCGAAAGCCAAGCGCGCTTGTTTAATACTATCTTGAAATATGCGCAGCGCAGGTAAAACGATAATGTCGTTATGCGGAAATCGTGCTTTTATACGTCGGTTAAACTATTTTAAATTCGAGCGCAACGACTCTCGAAAGAACTTACTGGTTGGTCGATTGACACTCTGCGTCTTTACATGCTTCGTTTTCAACAATCGAACGAACAATTCGCACCTGGTCGGAAGAACGAACCTTGCAGAGAATTCTTGCAACCTGTTCCGCCATATGCGAATCGTCTTGTTCTGCCGACACGACAAAGTCAGCTTTCTCTTTTTTGATCTCGGGACTTAATTGACAAGACTCTCTCCTTTTAAATTCGTCGGGGGACCAACCTCTCCGAATTACGCGTCGAAGTCTGGTTTCCTCGGAAGCGTCGACAAAGACGACATAGTCGACGAAGGACTCCCAACCGGCTTCAAACAGCAAAGGCGCGTCTAAAACGACAAATTCCCTCCCTTCTTCTTTTTTTTGTGCAAGCCAACGTGAAAAGACTTCCAGTAATCGCGGTCGAATTAACTCGTTTAAACGCGCTAGTTCTAGTCGCCCCTCTGCGGTAGGAGCAAAAACTATCTTCGCGAGCGCTTGTCGATTGACGTTCGAGGAAGAATCGACAACTTTTGGCCAACGCTTTTTAACGTCCTCGATTACCGAAGGAACCTCATAAAGACGCGTCGCTTCCTGATCGGCGTCAAATCGCTCGGCGCCTTGCGCGACAAACGCGGCTGTTGTAAAACTCTTACCTGCTCCTATTCCCCCGACAATTCCAAAAACAATTGTGGAAAAACAAGCGCTTTCATTAATCGATGATCTCAACGGAACGTCTCTTGACCGACTAAAAACGCACGCGCCTCGCGTGAAACCCCTCCACGCCAGCCTTGCGTTTTATTATGACGGAAAGCTCGTTTCTTTCAAGTTCTTTTTTCGTCATTTTAAAAAAACGCTCCTTGTTTTATTTATGGCTTAGCTGTACCATGTAGAAGAAGTCGATTTGGAGAGCTGTTGATCTTTCATAGAGCGTAAACAGCGTTGTTTTTCCGGTTCCAGACGTTAAAGCGTCGCATTGAAATATTCCTTGAAGGTAAAATGGGATTATCCGACAGAGATTATTATAACGAGGATACGTATTCGTCTCGTCGACGTTCTAAGAGCATGTCTGCTGTCGCTTTGCTCATTATTGCAAACGTGATTTTGTATCTGCTGGATCAGGTTTCGGGAGGCGTCTTGTTTGGGAGAATGTCTTTGCTTGGAACCGTAGCCGACAATCCTTTGCAATGGTATCGGTGCCTTACTTACGGTTTTGCGCATGATCCGCAAGGTTTTTGGCATATTTTATGCAATATGCTGATGCTTTTCTTTTTTGGACCGGTTCTTGAACGTTTGTATGGTAAGACGGAGTTTTTGTTCTTCTATCTTGGTTCAATCATTTTTGGGGGCGTCGTGTGGAACGTGTTGCACTTTGGCGATTCAGCGGGTGCTTTAGGGGCTTCTGGCGGTATTTCTGCAATCGTTATTTTGTTCGCGTGCAGATTTCCTAAAACCGTAATTTATCTTTACGGAATTATTCCTTTTCCCGCATGGTTGGCCGGCGTTTTGTACGTTGTGTACGACGCTTTTGGCGCGCATATTGGAACCGACAATATTGGCCACGACGTCCACCTTGCGGGAGCCGCTTTCGCCGCGTTTTACTATTTTTCCGGCCTTCGATTGTCCGCGCTATTTGGGGGCAAGAAAACGAAGAAAAACGGCGGAACCTTTGACGAAGACAAGTCGGGTTTTTCGGAAAACGATACAAAGAAGAGTTCGTTTTTTGGAGTGATTCGAACGGAATCAAAGTCGAAATCTTCCGATAGGGAGTCGTTAGAAAAGGAAGTGGATCGCATACTTGAAAAATACACTAAATATGGAAAAGAGAGTTTGACTAAGGAAGAGGAAGCGACGCTATATCGCGCAAGTAAAGAATTTCAAAAGTGGCGCAAATGATCGACGCTTTGAATTGAATTGTTGTATCGGGCGTTTTACCGTTAGATTCGGAGATTGTCGACCTATGTTTGAGAAGTACTTTAGCGATCGAAAATATGCGTTTTGTTTTAAATCTTCATTAGCTCTTTTGGCGTTTCTCTCTTTTATGGGAATGGCCTGGGCTCAGAGTTCCGTTCCTACGATCGATATTTCTCGGGAAGAATCGCGACAAGTCGTCATTGCCGCAGGAACTCCGGACGTTTATCAAGGGCATCCGTATCTGGTTCACAATCCAGACGATTCTCTTATCGTCGTTTGGTGCGTTAATCATGGCGGGCATGCGGGCCCAATCGCTAAGAGCGTTGACGGCGGACTCCATTGGACGCGGATGGACGAAGCCGCGCCGCAGGCGTACCAGAAGCATATCAACTGTCCCAGCATTTACCGTCTTGTCGACGCAGACGGAAAACCTTGGCTATGGGTTTTCACTTCTCAGCCGTATATGGCGCGAATTGTAAGCGGCGACGAGGGAAAGACGTGGGAGGAAAAAGAATCGCTAGGTTTTGCCAATGTAATGGCGTTTAGTTCGATTGTTCCAAAGAATCCGGGCGTTCAAGACGGGAAATATCTTGGGTTCTATCATCGGCGTCGCGCCCTGGACGGGACTCTTTTGAATAAGGAACCTCCGCAGGCAGGTCGCTTAGAAGTTGCTGTTTCCGAAACGGACGACGCCGGCTTTACCTGGTCTGAACCTCGGACGGTTGCCGACGTTCCGGGGAAGGATTTGTGCGAACCTTTTGCTTTTTGGTCGCCTGATAAGAGCGAACTTTGCTGTCTTATGAGGGAGAATACGCACAAAGGGCGGAGCATGGTTATGTTTAGTCAGGACCAAGGATCGTCCTGGACAGAACCGAAGGACACAAGTTGGGAACTTACGGGAGATCGTCATATTGGCGTTTACGTTAGTCCTGATCGGCTGTTTATCGCTTTTAGAGATCAGGCGATCGATAGCGAGACCAGAGGACATTTTTTAGGTTGGGTTGGAACGTATGACGACATTAAGAATTCCCGACCTGGCGACTATCGAGTCAAGCTTTTACATTCTTATGCGAAGCCGTGGGTTGGAGATTGCGGGTATCCTGGCGTCGCTCTTATGCAAGACGGCTCGGTCGTTGCGTTAACCTACATAAAGTATCGGGACGACAAGAATCAACACTCCATTGTCGCAACTCGCTTTACAATGGACGAGTTAGATCGAATGGCAAACCAATCGAAGGAAATGAATTCTCAATGAATTCGATTTTTCGCTGCGCGTACACGATCCTTTTGGCAAACTATGAATTCCCGCCTTTTTGAACGTTTTTTCTAAGAGAGCGCCCTGCGCCCTCTCATTATTCTTTCCTTCGCGCGAATCTTTGAGCAAGGACGCTCACGACGATCAATTGCATCGCGTGATAGATCATGGTTGGTAAAATGAGGATTCCAGCCATTTGAGGCGCGCTGAGGATGACTCTTGACATTGCGGCCCCATGAACGAGCGATTTTTTGGATCCGCAGAATAGAGTCGCGATAGCGTCTTCTGAATTAAATTTCAAAACGCGACATACGGCGTATACGATCGAGTACACGAGGAAGAAGAGGACGATCATTCCAATCGTCAATCCAAACAGAGCCTTCCCTGAAAGCCCGCTGAACATTTCTTCTTTGAAAGAGCTACAAAAAGAAACATAGACGATTAAAATAATCGTGCTTTGATCGAATTTTCGTAGCTTTTTATCGTTACGTTGAGAGAATTCGCCCCAATATTTATTGGCGTAGATTCCAAGACATACAGGGAAAATTACCTGGATTGTGAGCGATAGGAGAACGGCGCCAAGTCCGCGTCCTCCCGTCGACGCGTCGATGAAAAGCCTCATCCAAAGAGGAGTGATAAAAACTCCAAGCAAGCTCGATATGCTGGCGTCGAAAATGGCCGCTGGGACGTTGCCACGCGCGATATTGGTCATCACGACAGAGGACGAAACTGTCGAAGGAAGCGTTGCAAGGAAAAAGACGCCGAGCCATATTCCGGTAGCGACCGCTTTTGCGTCTTGCGTCTTGAGTTCTTCGGCCGAGATCTTTTCAAGTTCTCCTGAACTGGCGTAGGGTATTTCTTGTTTTTCCGAGCGTGCCTGAAGTCTGACGACGTCGTCGTGAGTCGGCGTAGTTCCGGCTATCGACATGACGCATAACACGAGTAATGGAAACAGAAGAAACGTAGAGAATACGACGACAACGTGCATTTTGACGTTTGAAAGGCCTATCCGTATTTTTTCCCAGTTTAGCCGAAGACCGTAGAAAAAGAATATGAACGAAACGCCTAAATTAGCGAGTGTAGATACGGAAAACACGCCTTTTTTGGCGCCGAAGGAAGGATAGAGCCACGCGAGAAATATCGCTCCAAAAAGAGAGAGTACAAAACAGTCCAATCCCACGCGTTTTAGCAAATTACTCATGACGTTCCTTAACTGGATTAGATCAAAAAATGGCCGCTATTGGCGTATGGACCTTTGGGAATTATCGTGCAAACTTTTCAATTGACGGAATGCCTAACTACCGGGCGTCGCAAGAAACTCCTCCATTATATTGTCGGCGTGAAACCCTGCAAGCGTTGAAATTGTCCCTATTTTTGTCCGGAGCGTCTAGTTTTTTCTTTTCGAGCGCTTGTCGTACGCTTCTTTCTTTGTTAAACTGTCCCCAGAAGAGTTCTCGAAAGCAGAGTTTCGTTTTTTGGACGATTTGACCTGCAAAAGTTCGGTAGGAGTTTTTTCTGCTTTCGGTTTCCTGTCGTCAGATTTTTGTGAAGCGTTGTCGAAATATTGAGGTCGGCAATCGACGAGGTTAGCTGTGAAAAAATCATATTTAGCGATCGATATGGGCGCGTCGAGCGGTCGACACGTTGTTGGACATTTTGACGGTAAAAAAATCGAGTTAGAAGAGCTTTACCGTTTTGAGAACGGACCGGTCGATATGAACGGTTCGCTCTTTTGGGATCTTCCCGGACTATGGAAGAGCGTTCAAACCGGACTGCGCGCCGTCGGTTCTAAATACGGTTCCAGCATTGCCAGCGTCGGAGTCGACACGTGGGGCGTAGACTTTGCGTTTGTCGGACGCGGCGGCGAGCTTCTTGGCAATCCCTATTGCTATCGAGATCCTCGAACTGACGGGGCGATGGAAAGAGCGTTTAAAATTGTTCCGCGCGAGGAAATTTTCGCGCAAACGGGTCTCCAGTTCATGGAGTTTAATTCTCTTTATCAACTGATGGTGATGAAAGAGAATAATTCTCCACTGCTCGAAGTCGCCCAACGGCTTTTGCAGATCCCCGATTTGTTCCACTGGCTTCTTTCCGGCGTTGAGAGTAATGAATTTACGAACGCCACGACGACGCAATGTTATAACCCGTCGACTCGATCCTGGGCGTATTCGCTACTAAAGAAATTTGGTATTCCCACTCATTTCCTTCCTCCAACGACCGAACCTGGCACAACGATCGGCAAGTTGCGCGGAGCGTTAGCTGACGATTCTGGTCTGACCGCCGCCAACGTTGTTTTGCCCGGAACTCATGATACGGCGAGCGCCGTGTTTGCCGTGCCGTCCGCAAGCCGTTTGGGAACGCCCGATTGGGCGTATATTAGCCTTGGAACCTGGGCTTTGATGGGGATTGAGTCCCCAAAACCTGTGGTCAACGACGTCGTTTCAAAATTCAACTTCACGAATGAAGGGGGCGTTTGCGGCACGACCCGTATCCTTAAAAATATTTGCGGCATGTGGCTGCTTCAAGAGTGTCGCCGCGTATGGAATCAACAAGGTAAAAAGAATTCGTACGGCCAGCCGATCGATTGGGAAGATATGAACATTATGACGGCGAACGCAAAACCGTTTGTCGCTTTTGTCGATCCTGACGCGCCTGAATTTGCAAAACCCGGCAATATGCCGCAAATGATTAGAGATTTTGCCAAACGTACCGGGCAGGTCGTGCCGGAAACAGACGGAGCCGTTTTACGCACGATTGTCGAAAGTTTGGCGCTAAAATTCCGCCGCGTGTTGGCCATGTGCGAGGAAATTGGCGGTAAACGCATCGAAACGATTCATGTTGTCGGAGGCGGCGTCAAAAACAAGTTATTGCTTCAGGCGACGGCAGACGCGACGGGCCGACGCGTTGTTGGCGGACCTATTGAGGGTACCGGCGTTGGCAACGTCTTGATGCAAGCTATTGGCGCCGGCGACGTTTCCGGAGTCGAAGAAGCGCGCGAAATTGTACGCAACAGCTTTGACGTAGTAACGTTCGAGCCTTTTGGCAGCGACGCCTCCGCATGGGACGAAGCGTATGAACGTTTTTTGACAATTCTCCAATAACGGATTGAGGTTCATAAGCCTTGCGTCGTAGCACGATTTGTTTTCGAACTTGTCGAGCAAGGCGCGTTGGACGTTTTAAGCGAGTCAGACAATCCGTTATGGCTCGCTTTTTTAATCCTTGAAGATTTATCGGTTAAAATTTTTGTTTTTACGATACGATTACGTGGGACAATTGAATGAGCGACGACGCTGCTAACCATAATGAAGCGGAAATGACGAACGTGAGCGAGCGACAACGAGAAGACACGGAGAACAATCATTCTCAAAAAGCTCGCTTTTTTCTCCGCCCTTTTGTCGCGTGCCAACGATTTATTCGCTTTCTGTACGATTGGGTTTTGTCCTGGGCTCATTCTCGATTTGGAGCTATGGCTCTTGTCGCGCTTTCTTTTGCGGAGAGTTCTTTTTTTCCAATTCCTCCCGACGTTTTACAGATAGCTCTGTCGATAGAACGACCCAAACGGTCTTTTTTTTATGCCGGAATTAGCGCGATCGCGTCTGTTTGCGGCGCCGCGTTGGGGTGGTATATAGGTTGCGCGTTGTGGGACCAGTTGGGCGATTTCTTCGTTCCTAACATTATTTCTACCGAAAATATGGCAAAAGTTTCCGCTTTTTTCGACAAATATGGATTTATGGCGCTTTTTGCCGCGGCTTTTACGCCAATTCCATTCAAGGCTTTTACCATTTCTGCCGGTATTGCTCAAATGTCGTTGCCAATCATGTTGTTTGCGTCGCTTGTTGGACGTAGTTTGCGGTTTTTCATAATGGGAACGTTGATTTATGTTTGTGGACCGAGTATTAAAAGATGGATCGATAAGTATTTCGGATGGTTAACCTTTGCCTTTTTAGCTCTGTTGATCGGCGGGTTCTATTGTATTAAATACCTGTTTTAACACGTATTAGCGATAATTGGTTTTGTAGAAATAAAAGATTAGAGAATCATTCATGGATACAAGCGACCTCTTTGACAGTAGCGATTCTTCTCGGTCGGGCAAGCCTCTGGCTTATGTTCAAACCGCCGTTTTTCCGGGGCCTATTCAGTTGTCGACGGGAGGAATTCTTCCAGAACTTAAAATCGCCTATGAAACGTATGGAACGTTGAGCTCACAAAAGGACAACGCCGTATTAATTTTTCACGCTTTATCCGGCGATTCTCATGTTGCCGCGCACAACGACGACGACGACCCCGGTTGGTGGGATATTCTCGTTGGACCGGGTAAATATGTCGACACTAATCGCTATTTTGTTATTTGCGCAAACGTGCTTGGCGGTTGTCGCGGCACTACCGGACCTGACAGTATTAATCCGGAAACCGGCAAAGAGTACGGATTTCACTTTCCGCCTATTAACGTCGCCGATATTGTCGACGTTCAACGAATGTTGGTCAACTCGTTAGGAATTGATCGTTTGTTGGCGATCGTCGGCGGATCTCTCGGCGGTCTTATGGCTTTGGACTGGGGTACTCGTTATCCGGAAGGAGTCGCCGGGATTGTCGCTATTGCGACGGGCGCTCGTATGACGACGCAAGCGCTTGCTTTTGACGTTGTCGCGCGCAACGCCATCATGAGCGATCCAAATTTTAACGGGGGCGAGTATTACGATAAGGAAGTCGGTCCTTCGACAGGTTTGGCCATTGCGCGTATGCTTGGTCACATCACTTATCTGTCCCAGGAATCGATGAATCGTAAATTCAACGACAACAGAAACGTTGGTCGGAAGATCGACACGTCGTTTGAAACGAAGTTTTCCGTGGGATCTTATTTGGCTTATCAGGGCGGTAAATTTGTCGAACGATTTGACGCGAATAGCTATCTTTCGTTGACTCTTGCTTTGGACGCGTTTGATCTTGGTCCTACTCGTAAGCAACTCGTCTCGGCGATGCGGCGATCAATGTGCCGATGGCTTTTCGTGAGTTTTAGTTCCGATTGGCTTTTTCCAGCGTTTCAAGCTCGGGAACTGGTCGACGCCGCAATAGCGAGCGATAAACAGGTTAGTTACTGTAATATTGAAAGCTATAGCGGACACGACGCTTTTTTACTGGAAAACGAAGCGCCTATGTATGGAGGATTGACGAGTTCTTTCCTTCACAATCTAAGTTTGGATTGGCAACCTGACGACGAAGAGCGTAGACAAGCGTTGAACGAGAGTTATGGAGCCGCGTCTGCGGAACCGAAGTCGCGCGTCGATTATGATCGCATTCTTGCTCTTATTCCGCCGAAAACGAAGATTCTTGATCTCGGGTGCGGGAAGGGCGACTTATTGGCGCATTTGAAAGCTCGTGGACATGAGCGTCTAGTCGGCGTTGAAGTGGAAGAAGATTTAGTGCTTCGATGTATGGAGAAGGGATTGGACGTTCTTCAGCTTGATATGAACGACGGATTGAAATCGTTTTCGGATCATCAGTTTGATTTTGTCGTTTTATCTAAGACGCTTCAAACTATTAAAAACGTCGAAATTGTGTTAGACGAAATGTTGCGCGTCGGCACTCGCGCTATTGTTAGTTTCCCGAATTTGGGATACAAAGAGTATCGCGAACAATTGGAGAGTGGTCACGCTCCTCAGACTGACCCGCGCGAAGGAAGAAAGTGGTATAACTCTAACGACGTGCGATTCTTGACGATCGCCGACTTTGAAGAGTTCTGTCAGGATAAGGGGTATAAGATTTTCAAGGAGGTCGCTCTCGATTCCAAAACTGGAGAAGTCGTTGAAGATTGTGAAAATGTTAACGGCGACGTTTTCATTGTTGTTTTAGGGCGCTAATTAATCGACGACTATCGCGGCATACTCTTGGAACGGAAGAATTCAACTTCTTTAAAGTCTTCAAGATTAGACGTTGAAATCCGGATAAAATTGACTGCGTTTAAAACTAGCCCCTTGACGAACTCCCCCGTTTTCCTTTATATTATTGAATCGGTCGGTTTTTTATTCGACCGCGACTATATTAGCCCGACATTAGGTCGGTTTTTTCAATTAGAGGACTGCTTATAATGAAAAAAGCGAAGAAAGTTGACGAGAAAAATAGTCTTGAGGTTTTGTTGCTCAAGGGTAAGAGCGCGTACGAAGAGAATAAGACGAAAACATACCAATATATCCTCATTGCCGTATTAATAATCGTCGCTATTGTGGCGGTCCGAATGAAGTTTAACGGCGCGAGCGGTAAGTATAACGCCGCCGACTCCGCATACTATGAAGCGACGCAGGCGGCTTTTGCGGGGCAGGGCGTCGCCGACGGTTCCGTTCTTAGCGCCGCGGCCGCTTCCTATAAGAATTCTGTTACTGGAAGCGTTTTGAACGCCGACGCCGGAGACGCGTTTTTAGGCGCCGGTCAACAAGACGCCGCCGATAAAGAAGCCTATAGCCGCGGCGTTAAATCTGCCGACGGGGAAACGAAGACTCCCGCCGACCCGAGCGTTAATTTTAACGCGGCGTACGAAGCGTATCAGGCTGCGGCAACGTCCTCGGACGTGGAAGTTCAAGCTCGTGCGTATTATGGTTGCGGCGTCGCGCAAGAGGCTCTTGCAACCGTCGCTGCTGAC
>JAFZNK010000254.1 GCA_017550965.1 Thermoguttaceae bacterium | reverse complement strand
GTCAGGGGGATATAAATATGCCTTTATTGCTCTTACGTTGTATTTTCATTCTTGCCTCAAGCGGAATTGGCGTCGCCGTGGTTCGCGGCGGCGCCGCCGCGTCGAGCGCGGGAGGATTGACGACGTTCTTTTTGATCGTCTTGCTTTCTCTCGCGGTTATCGGACTGGATATGGCGTTTCCGAAGAAGAAGATCGCCTGGATTTCCGCAGTCTATTTCGGCCTGCTCATCGGGTTGGTGACGACCTATCTGATGGGGTTGGCTCTGGAGCCTTTTTTCTCGGACGCGGTCAGCGAAGCCGGGGCGGCCAAAGACATGTTGCGTCAGAGCGTGACGGCGACGATGCTCCTGGTTTTCAGCTATTGCGGGATCAGCTTCTTATTGCAGACGCGCAACGACTTCCGGTTCGTCATCCCGTTCGTCGAGTTCCAGCGCAACGTTAAGGGGATCAAGCCGCTCATTCTCGACACGAGCGTCGTGATCGACGGTCGAATCGCCGACGTCATGGAGACGAAACTTGTCGACAGCCCGTTGCTCATGCCGCGATTTGCGATCGTCGAATTGCAACATATCGCCGACAGTTCCGACCGCAGTCGCCGAACGCGCGGCCGACGCGGTCTGGACGTGCTCGCGAAATTGCAGAACATGGAAGGCGTCGACTTGAAAATCGACGACACCGACTTGCCCGAATTCGCGAAACAGCCGGTCGACCTGAAACTTGTCGCGCTGGCCAAACATCTTGAGGGCAAGCTTGTGACCAACGACTATAACCTCAATAAAGTCGCGAAGTTGCAGGGCGTTACCGTCATCAATCTCAACGATCTTTCCAACGCTCTCAAACCGGTCTTTCTGCCGGGCGAACGCATCGAGGTCGACGTCGTGAAGTCGGGCGAAGAAATTGGGCAGGGGATCGCGTATCTCGACGACGGCACGATGGTCGTCGTCGACCAGGGCCGCAATCATATCGCCGAGCGCGTCGTCGTTACCGTGACGAGCGTCTTGCAGACGAGCGCCGGACGCATGATCTTCGCTCGGTACGAATACACGACGAAGCGGCTGACCGGCACGACGATCGTGCTGGACGCCGCCAACGGCGTCCAGCCGAAAGGGACGCGGCAATAGGAACGCCGTCGCAAGGAACGCGCTATGAACACTCTCGAGCAAGCCGCCGCTTATTGGACGCTTTTGGAACGCGACAAGCGTTTCAAACTGGCTTCGTACGAGTTTATCAACGAAGTTGCCGAGAGAGCCGCTATGTCGGGAATCGGCGAGTTCAAAGAGACGGAAGGCGAAGAGGACGACGAAACTGAGCCGGACGTCGACATACACGTTACCGGTCAGCAGATGTGTCGGGTCGCCGTCGAATACGCCGTCGAACAATTCGGTCAGATGGCGCGCGTTACGCTCGATAATCTTGGGTTCCATACGACCGAAGATCTTGGCGACGCGGTTTACAACATGATCGACGTCGGGCTCATGGCCAAGACCAGCGGCGACGCGAGAGAAGATTTCGACGGCGTTTTCGACCTCGGCGCCGAGCTGGACGCCGAGTTTCAATTCGCGTACGAAGGGCGCAGGAGGGGGTAACGAAACGTACTCAGCGTTGAGATTCGCGTCCAGGATCGTCGCCCCCCTTTTCTCGCAGGCAAGATATTCCAAGTCTTTGTCTTACTCCGGAATCGCTTGTAATTTGTAATATTGGGTTCGACGAGAGGTTTTCGCAACCGAAAACAAGCCTCTGAATTGAACCGACGGAGCGTAACCGGGGGCAAAACTCGCGCCGCTCTGTTTTTACGCGCTCTTGTTTTAAAAAAATTCTTGTTCTTTTTATGTTTTTTTATTCTGCGCAAGTTTGATTCGTTCTGTTGCGGCGTTGATTTGAGTTTTAACAGCTGCGATTCTTGATTCTTTGTCGTTTGTATCTTTTTCAGACGTTCTTGCGAGTCCGCCTTTCTGAAAACAGTTGACGCAAATTGACTTTTTTAGTTGACATAAGACGCTAGTAAAGTTGACATATTAGGAAAGTACTGTTAATATAACTTAAGTTTTCAATTAATTTGCAACATAAAAATTTTGACATTATTTTTGGTTTTTGTTGACGTAATAACAATTTTTTGTTGACCGTAACTTTCTGGTTGCTTATAATGATGGCGGGGTCGCGTCTTTGTCGTCGCGTTTGCTCCCAACATGCTGTATACTGTTTTAACTTATAATAAGTAAAGGAGATCACGAAAATGCGTAAGAATTTCGACAATCACGGCGGATTTACGCTCGTGGAACTGTTGGTTGTCATCGCGATCATCGGCATTTTGATTGGTTTGCTTTTGCCCGCCGTTCAGGCGGCTCGCGAGGCGGCGCGTCGAATGCAATGCACGAACAACCTCAAACAACTCGGAATCGCCGTTCAGAATTTCCACGACACGAACGGGCGTTTGCCGAATCAGGGCCAGGACGACTTCTGGATCAAGGGGTTCACCCAAAGCGGAACGAAAAACCGTATCGACGTCGTCGACACCTACTCCGTCTTTTCGCTCTTGCTTCCCTTTGTCGAACAAACGGCGTTGATGAGCACGCTCACCGGCTATTGTGAAAAGGCCGCTTCGCTCAATCCGTACAGTTGGACGGGCGACATTCCGCTCTCCTGGTCTGGCGGCACGATGCCCGACGGCAATCCCAACCCGTTCACGGCTCAGGTGAGCGCGTATCTTTGTCCTTCGGACAACAACAGCGAAACGTCCACCTTTGGAACGCAGTACACCGGTTGTTCTAACTACGCGGTTTCCCGCGGCGACTGGATGATCGGTTGGGACTGGGGCGAAAACAGGAATATTCGCGGCGTATTCTTCCAGGGCGCAATTGGCGGACGTATGAAGCTTTCCGGTATTACCGACGGCACGAGCAACACTCTCGGCTTCAGCGAGATTCTCTGCTCGAAAGCTTCGGGCAACGACGTCATGTATAAGAGCACGCTCGCCGGCGCGAATATTCACGGTCTGGCGGCCGCGAACTGCATGGCGACGCGCGGTACCGACGGCATGTCGAACGCCGCGAATAAGTGGGCGATCAAAGGTCGTCGTTGGGGCGACGCCCGCGCGGCGTACTGCAACTTCCACTGCGCGCTTCCTCCGAACAGCCCGAGCTGCTATCAAGACGGCAACACGAGCGAAAACAACTCCTGCATGTGCGTTTCCGCGACGAGCAATCACTCCGGCGGCGTCAACGCGTGCATGATGGACGGTTCCGTTCGCTTCGTTTCCGATACGATTGACGTCGGCAATATTTCGGAGAAGCTGGGCTATCCGAACAACGGCGGCGAAGGGCACCACTGGACCGGTCCGTCGACGCACGGCGTCTGGGGCGCGATGGCGACCCCGCAGGGCGGCGAAACGGTCGCGGCGCAGTGATTTCTTAGTTTTCTCTTAAAACGGCGCGCAAGGCCGACTCGGTCGGCTCTTGCGCGTTCTCGTTTTGACCTCGGTATCAGGACAACATACAATCGGATTAAAGATGATGAAACAAATAACGCTTCTTGTCGTTGCTCTCTGTTTGGCGATCGCGCCGTTTGGTTGCGGTAAAAAAGTAATCAAGACGGAAGGCGTTTCCGGCGTCGTCCGTCTCGACGGTCAGCCTTTAGCGAACGCGACTGTTCACTTCATACCCGCCGATTCGACAGGTTCGGCGTCTTACGGTAAAACGAACGAAAACGGCGAATACAAGCTTCAAACGCTTCTCGGCGCGGCGGACGCGGGAACGACCCCCGGCCAGTATAAGGTCAAGATCGAGTGTATCGAAATGTACGAGACGGGCAAGACGTTCCAGGAAAACGGCGAGGAAAAGAATGAAATGAAACCTCGCAGTATTATTCCGGCGAAGTATAACGACGTTAGCACGTCCGGTCTTGAGGCAACCGTCGTTAAGGGGGCCAACACGTTTGATTTTGATCTTCAAAAGTAGGCGACTTTCCCTCTTACGTATCCTTTTTGACCGCGTTCTCTTGAGCGCGGTCTTTTCTTTTCTTGAGCTGTTTCTTTTACTTTCCGACGCGCGGGGGGCTGTCTTGAGACGGATTGGATCGGCGTTATAATTGACGTCTCATGCGTCGAGTTATTGAACGACAGGCCGAATCGTGCGCGGCGACTCGAACGCGTTTTCTTTTTATTAACCCCTTAGCCCAAGGACTTTTCAGTCATGATTCACGAACGAGCCGGTCAGCCGACGCAGCCGTCCGATCTTATCGACGTCGCGGCGTTGGAGCGCGATTATTTTGAGAAACAACCGAACGTCGAGATTGCGGAACAAAGGGTTCGATTTGGAACCGGCGGACATCGCGGCAAAGCGTCGGAAACGTCGTTTAACGAGGCGCATATCAAGGCGATCGTTCAGGCGGTCGTCGATTATC
Organism: Thermoguttaceae bacterium; assembly: GCA_017550965.1. Taxonomy (GTDB): domain Bacteria; phylum Planctomycetota; class Planctomycetia; order Pirellulales; family Thermoguttaceae; genus RUG369. Next base: position 34,199 of record JAFZNK010000254.1, on the reverse strand, counting down.
GGCGCGCGAGACCGGAAGGGGAGCCCGACGTTCTCTGGCTTGGCAAGGACACGCACGCGCTTTCGGACGCGGCGCAAAAGACGGCGCTTGGCGTTCTTGCGGCAAACGGAATCGACGTCAACGTTCAACGTGAAAACGGCGTGACGCCCACCCCTGCGGTTTCCCGCGCGATTATCGTCGCCAATCGCGCCAACGGCTCGAATTATTCGGACGGAATCATTATCACGCCGTCGCATAATCCTCCGACGGACGGCGGACTTAAATACAACGCGACCAACGGCGGAGGCGCCGATCTCGACGTCACCTCGTGGATTGAATATCGCGCCAACGCGTATTTGAAAGACGGAAATCGCGACGTTAAACACGTCTCTTACGAACAGGCCCTCGACGCGCCGACGACTCATAAGATAGACTATGTCGCCGATTACGTCGACGACTTGCAAAACGTGATCGACATGGACGCGATTCGCGACAAGCGCGTCAAAATTGGGGTCGACCCGCTGGGGGGCGCCGCGCTGGGGTACTGGAAGCCGATCGCCGAGAAGTACGGGCTGGATATCACGGTCGTCAACGACAAGCTCGATCCGACGTTCTCGTTCATGTCGATCGATCACGACGGGAAAATTCGCATGGACTGCTCGAGTCCGTGGGCGATGAATCGGCTCGTCGCGCTCAAAGATCAATTTGACGTCGCGTTTGCGAACGACCCGGACTCCGACAGGCACGGAATCGTCGCGCCGAGCGTCGGGCTCATGAATCCGAACCATTATCTGGCGGTCGCGATCGACTATTTGATTACGCGTCGATCGACGTGGTCGCCGGAACTCGGGATCGGCAAGACGCTTGTGTCGAGCGCGATTATCGATCGGGTCGTCGCGTCGCACGGCCGCAAATTGATTGAAGTTCCGGTCGGATTCAAGTGGTTTGTGCCGGGGTTGTTCAACGGCGAGATTTGTTTCGGCGGAGAAGAAAGCGCGGGCGCGAGCTTCCTGCGCTTCGACGGAACCGTCTGGACGACCGATAAAGACGGGCCGATTTTGAACTTGCTCGCGGCGGAAATGATCGCGACGACCGGCAAAGACCCCGGCGTCCGCTATCAGGAACTGGCGGCGAAATTCGGCTCGCCGTTCTATAAGCGCGTCGAAGCGCCCGCGTCGCTGGCGGTTAAAGACGCGTTGAAGAACATGACGCCCGAACAGGTGAAGTCGGAAACGCTTGCCGGAGACAAGATTATTTCGCGTCTTACGCGCGCGCCGGGCAACAACGCTGAAATCGGCGGACTCAAAATTTCGACGGAAAACGGCTGGTTTGCCGCGCGTCCGTCCGGAACGGAAATGGCGTATAAGATTTACGGAGAGTCGTTTAAGAGCGAAGAGCATCTGGAACAGATTCTCGCCGAAGCGCAGCAGATTGTTTCCGACGCGCTCAAAAACGCGTGAAGCGAGGAGAACGACCTTTGAACGAAAAGGGAATTCTCACGGTCGGCGTCACGGGACGACGTCATATTGTTCCGGAAGCGCTCGAAGCGGTCGAAACGTCGGCGCGGCTCTTTTTGCAAGATGTTTTACGGGCGCATAGCGGCGACGAAGTTCGGCTCTGCACAGGGCTTGCGGTCGGCGCGGATTCGCTGATCGCCAAATTGGCGTTTGAAGAGCGCGAAAGGAACTCGAACGCGAAGTTGCGCGTCGTCGCGGTTCTTCCCGCCGACCTGACGCGATACGAGCGCGACTTCAAAACGAACCCCGACGCGTCCGGCAAATCGGAACTCGACGCGTTTCGCGAACTTCTCGCGCAATGCGACGAAACGATCTGTCTGGCGAACCCGGAAGAAGACGCCGCCGACCCGATAGCGCCCTATGTCAGGCTGGGCGAATGGCTTGTCGAGAATTCCGACGTTCTGCTCGCTTTCTGGAACGGGAACGCGTCGGTCGTCAAGCGCGGCGGAACGGTCGACGTCGTTTTACGCAAAGCGAAACGTTGCCAGGAAGACGGCTCGCGCGTCTATTGTATTTCCACGCCGGAACTTATGCGCAAAAAGAATCCATACGGCTCGAAGACGTACGTCCCCGAGCCGATCGACGGCGCGGGGAACGTTGCGATTCTGACGGACGCGTTTGACGAGAAGACGATCGTCTGGAGAAGTCCGCGGTAGAGCAATAGGAGCCGCGAGGCGTTACGAAGCCCGCGGCTCCGTTTTTACGCTTAGTATTTCGGATATTTGTCTAAATTATCCCATTGAATTCCGACGCGGCGGAGCATATAGCCCATCTCTCGCGTGTAGTCTCCGTAACCCATCATCCAATGGAAGCCGGGCATTTTCTCGTTGACGAGCTCGTCGGCAACGGCGTATTCCACGTCAAGCTGGCTTCTGCAAATCGGTCGGAAGGGGACGTCGGCGACTTTCGCTTTGAGCCCCGCCCAGCGAACGCCCAGGAAGTCGGGGAGGATGCACGTAACTTCCTGTCCCAGCGCGAATTCGACTTTCGGCGCGGCGCCGTAGTCCGATTCGAAATGCGTGACGATCTCCACGGGACTCAGATTCTCGCCGTCCATCTTGCGCGGCGCGGTGCAGTGCGCGAGCGTCATGATGTGGTCGTGCGCGTAGGTCGGGTCGTTCATGAAGACCGGCTTGCCCGTAATCGCGGCGAGCGCCATACCCGAAGGAACGACCGCGAAGTCCGATTCGCAGAACGCAAGATAGCCCGCGTCGTTGAGCAAGCTGAGCGTGAGGCACGCGGTCGTTCGCGCTTTCGGAATGATCGTGCCCATGCAGCCGAAGACGGTGATCGCTTTACATTCGGCTTGTTTCATGAGTTTGCAGAAGACGGAGGTCAGGACGAAGCAGTTGACGACAAATTCTTTTTCCGTCGAGAGTTTGGTGTTCGGGAGCAGGAGATACGCTTCCGCCGCTTTTTGCGCCCACGCGTTGAGTTTTTCGTCGGCGCGCGCCTCTTCGAGGAGTTCGTCAAGTTTTTCGTACGGGATCGTTTGAATATCCATGTTCCACGAATTGTGGATCGCGTCGAAGAGGATCTTCTGTCGTTCGGCGTTTTGCGACCACGCGTCGGGTCCGCCGATGCAAAGGATACGGCTGTTGCGCGCGTTTTTGAGTCCGCAGAGCGCGCGGAGCCGCCATTCGAGTTCGTCGAGCGAGTCGGTGACGACGTCGTCAAATTGAATGTTTTGAAGTTGCAGCGTGTCTTTATGTTGACGCAGGAATCGCGGACTGACGATTTCATATTGCAAGTAGACGGGGCCGGAACGCCAGCGTTGGAAGACGACCACGTCTTTGCCGAGGTTCTGCGCGCCCTCGATTCCGCCGCCGGCGCCGTAAATCAGGACTACGTCCGCTTTGGCGAGGTTCTCGTTGTTTTGCGCTTCGCCGATATGTCCGCAAATCTGGATCGGGAAGAATTCGACGGGGAAGTCGGCGTTTTCTTTTAATTCGCCAAGCTCTTTGGTAATTTGTTCGGCTTCTTTCGCGGCCGCTTCAGGAGTTTGCACGCCGCCCCAGCCGCGCCAGGAAACTTGTTCCATGCGGCGGTGATGGTCGTAGATCAGGACCGGAAGGACGACCAGCGTTCGGCGTTCCGGCGGGGGCGGAAAGAATCCGTCGGGACCGTCGGGATCGGCGTCGCTTCCGGACGCGAGCGACGACCAGGCGACGTTCGACAGGAGCGCGCCTCCGGCGACCATCGAGCCGAGGAACGTCCGTCGAGATAGTTCGAAATTAGCCGACGACGACGGCGCCGCGCTGGGACAACAATGACAAATCGGAGAATGTTCGTGTTTCATAACCGTTAGCTTTCTGTTTTGCAATACGTTCGGGTTGATTCGTCCTTTTGCGCTCAGGACGTCTTGATTATAGACGAGGGGAATTTCAATTGCAAGTTTTTTATTTATTTTTTGAGACGTTGAGTCAACGTTTTCAGACCGTTTGTTTTCATAAAAAAACGCCTCGCGCTTTGTCGGCGCGAGGCGTTTGTCTTAAAGGTTTTCTTTCAAGTTCGTTCAATCATTCGGGACGAACGCATACGCCCTTGAAGAAATGTCCGTCGTCTTCGACGACGCCGTAGAAGAAATTAAACCCGATTTGTTCGACGAGCGTTTCGTCGAACGGCGGAAGCGCGGAGCCGTCGAATTTCGCTTTTCTCGTTTCTTTCTCGCCGGGGGGCGTCAGGATTGTGTTGACGATTTTCGCCGAAAGCGTCTTGCCTTCGGGGGTCTTGCCCTGGCGGAAGAGCTCGTAATTCTCGCGGAACCCGTCGACGTTGCGACCAAATCCCTGAACGAAGACGCCGTTTTGGGCCGCAACCTCGTTCTTAAGAATTTTGAGCGCGCGTTGATGATACGGATTGTCTAAAATCGACGTCTTTTCGGGATTAAGCAGTTTCTTTTGCAAATATTGCGCGTCGTTGGACACGAACAGGTAGCCGTCGGCGACGCCAAAGACTCCGCCTTCGATCAACTCTGCTTCCGGGCCGGGTTCGGCGACGTCCGCGGCGGTCGGACGACGATTTCTCGGAACTGCGGCGTCGACGGCGTGAGCGGTGCGGGACGTCGGACGCGTCGCGGATGGTCTGGTCGCGCCAGGCCTTGTCGTGCCCGGTCGCGTCGCGGAGGGTTTCGTTCCGCTCGGTTGAGCTCCTTGCTGAGGAGCGTATTTCCAGAATTCGGAACCGGCCAGTTCGACGCGAACGAAATCGGGATCCGCTTCGAACATCTTGCGCAACGCGTCGATTACCGCCTGTTCTTTCCCGTCAAGGATATTGAGCGAGAAGACGAACTTTTCGCCTTCTTCCGGCCTGTCGGGATCAAAGGCGTTGGTCGAGGAGAGCTGGCGGCCGAAATTAGCGAACAAGTCGGTGCGGAGGTTGACTTGCGGACCGAGTTTGTCCGTCTCGAACGAATCAAGCACGTCGTTCCAGGCGCCTTCCGTTTCGAGGAATTCGTCGAAGAGCGGGCCGATATTGTTGAACGCGGTGAGCGCGTTCAGATTGAACACGGTGTATCTGGTGGCGTTTTCGCCGACCCAGGAAGGAGGATCGAGCGCGACGACGTTGTTGAACGCGAGGACTCTGAGCGCGCGCGTCGGAGCTTGCGGTATGTACAACTTGACGCGATAGACCATTTCGTAATCTTCGGAAGAGAAGTCGATCGTGCCGCCGACGCCCTTGATTCCGTCAAATCCCTGTTTGGCGAGCACGTCGAAAGGCGAGCGCGTTTTGGCGGCGTCGGGATCCGCGATCGAACGAATCGCTTCTCCCGCCAGAAGAGGATTGGCGAAGAATCTAATTTGCGGAGCGTTTTTCGACTTGGAGTCTTCGGCGCAACGCGCGAAGATCGCCTGATATTCCGGACGGGAGACGAGGGCGTTTTGTTGCTTGTCGCCCGCGAGTTTGCGGAGGAGAAGTTCCGCGAGGTATTTTTGGTCCGTCGCGATGAGGACTTGCGGAAGCGCGACGTAGTAGGCGGTTCTGACGTTCGGATGATCGTCGTCGGCGGGGAAGGTCAGGACGGTCGCCTCGACCGCCTGCGAGCCGACGGAGATGCGTTCTTTCGTCGCGGCGCCGCGTTTGGAATCGGACGCCTGACGAATGAGACGCGTCAGGAAATCGTTGACTTCGGAAGCGTTTCCGTCGACGTTCATCATGACGGCGAAGCCGGGTTTTTTACCTGGCGCCGCGATGAGTCCGCCGCCGACTTCGCCGGTCGGAAGCTGGGAGAAATCAGAGAAATCCAGCCCGAGACGGTTAGGCCACGCTTCTTTGATTTGTTCTTTAAGCGATTCGCGGAACTCGTCGAATCGGGGATCCGAGAGCGTTTGGCTCAGCTGGGTTTCGCGCCAATGATCCGCGAGGTCCTTGACGTCCGTAATCGAAAAGAATATCTGGGTCGAATCAGGAAAATACCGATCGATCTTTACTTGTTGCTGAGCAAAGAGCGCCGTGTTCGCCAAGAAAAAACACAGTAGGGATAAAAAAAGACGGATTTTCCGCTCGCGCATACTTGAAAACTCCTTGCTTTTTGAAAAAATATTGGAAGCGGCGTCGGTCGACGCGTTTCCGTATCGCGCCTGCGCGCGGAACGCCCTGCGGCGCCTCCTTGTTCGCGTCGGCGTCGCGGCGTTTTGCATTGCTACGAGGACGAGCGCGTTTTGCCCGAACGCCGTTGCGTCGACGCGCCCGATAAGGAATATAACAGGTTTCGTAGAATAATTCCAGTCGTATTGCGCGTATTAGAAAGATTTTTTCTATTTTTTTTCAAACGAACGCGCGTTAAACATTAACCAATTTCCGCCTTTTGCGCTAATTCGCCAAAGACGCGTCCATTTCCCGCTTTGCGTTGCGAGTAAAGAATGTTTTCAGAAAGCTATAAGTCCGAGACTCTTGTTCAGGATTCCGTTCACGGATACATATCGCTGGCGTCGTTTGGAGACGATCGAGCGCCCGACGAGACGGCCTGCGAACGCGATCTTGTCGATTCGGTCTGGCTTCAGCGACTGCGCCAAATCCATCAGCTCCAAACGGCCTGGTTCGTTTATCCCACGGCGGAGCATTCGCGTTTTCAGCACGTCCTGGGGGCGGCGCGCGTGGCGAGCGTCGTTTGGGAAGCGTGGAACGACGGATTCTATCGCGTTTTCGAGCAGAATCCGGATTTTTTGAACCAGGGCGAGGGCGAAGACGCGCGACGGCCCGTTCCGTCGAAGAATTGCGTCGAATCGCTCCTGCGCGTGGCGGGGCTTTTGCACGACGTAGGGCACGGACCGTTCGGGCATTTTTTTGACGACAATTTTCTGTGTCGCTTCAAGACGCGAACCGGGGAACGTCTGACCCACGAAACGCTCGGCGCGGAGATTGTTCGGACGCGTTTGAGCGAGATTATTTCGGGGATTCGCCGCTCGCCGAGCGGGCCGTTTGAACCCGGCGAAAAGATCGATCCGGACGACGTCGCTTTTTTGATCGTGCGTCCTCAGGGGAACGCGTCCGACGAGCGCAAACCGGTCTGGTTGAGAATGCTGCGCTCCCTGTTTTCCGGCTTGTACACCGTCGACAACATGGATTTTGTCATGCGCGACGCGTACGTTTCCGGTTTTAGTTCCAAGCCGTTCGATTTCGACCGTCTGCTTCACTATTCGTTCTTCACTTCTAACGGGCTGACGATTCATAAGAAGGGCGCCGCGACGCTCCAACGGTTCCTCAACGCGCGCGCCGAACTCTTTCAGTCGGTCTATTTTCATCGGACGGTCCGCGCGATCGACGTGGCGCTCGTCGACCTGTTTCGCAAGAGCGCCGATTTGCTCTATCCGTACGGCAATCCGATCGATTCGCTTGACGAATACCTTCGCTTTACCGACTGGTCGCTTATTTCGGACGTGGCGTCGTGGGGAAGTTCTAACTATAAGAAAAAACAGGAGTTGGCCGCCGAGTGGCAAGATTTGGTCAATCGACGAATTCGATGGCGTATGCTCGCGGAAAAGACGATCGTGTTTACCGACGGGACGGGCGAAGACTCGTCGATTTTTGCGACGCCCGCGCTGTTTGAGGCGGCGATTCGCGGCAAATTGCCTCCTGAATTTAAAGATCTTCCGCTAAGATTCGACATTGCGCGCCACGCGATGAAGCCCGACTCGGCGTCGTCGAGGAATTTCCTCTACGATCCGGAGACCGACAGGGTCGTCGCGCTCGCCAACGACCCGCTCATTCGCCAGACTCCGAAGAGCTTTCGTATCTGCCGCGTTTACGGCCAATCGAATCAGGGGCGCGAGGAAGTCGTCGAGGCGTTCAATAAGTTGACGTCGTCCGTCGGGCCCGACGATTTGACGAACGTCTGAAGGAGCGCGTCTTGTTCCTTAGAAAACGTTTCCCCAATCCTCGTCAAAGGGCGTTTTGGATTCGCAGAGAATCGATTCTTCTCGGGCTGCTGATTTTTGTCGCGACGTCGTGTTCCGCGTCCCGACTCTCTCTTACGTGGGACGAAGGAGACGCGTTTTTGCGCGCCGCAAGCGTTTCGCGCTGGGTCGAAGCGTTCGTCGTCGGGCCTCGAAATCTCCGTCTTGACGGCGCGATTGCGGACAGTATGTCCGAAGATTACGAGAACTATCTGCGCTCTTTGTTCGCGGGCGTTTCGTCGCGCGATCGGCTTTTTTCCGACGAGGCGTTGCGCCTGGGATTTCCGCACGCGGTTTGTCGGGAAGGGCATCCGGCGGGGTATTCGATCGCGTTGGCGCTTGGAGAGTGGGCTACGAGCCCTTTTCGGGCGATTGTTTCTGAGAAACTCGGATTTCGAATCGTCGGAATCCTGCTCTTTTCGATCGCGTTGGGACTCGTTTATTCTCGAGTCGCGCTTCCGTTTGGACGACTCGCGGGAATAACGGCGGCGCTTGGGGTTTTCTTTTGTCCGCGCGTTTTTGCGCACGCGCAGATCGCGGGGGGCGACTCGCTCCTTATTTCCTCATGGCTTGTCGCGTGGGCGCTCTTTCCGCGCGCGCTTTTGAGCAAACGCGGGGCGATTCTTTGGGGACTTGCGCTCGGCGTTTCGTTTAGCGCGAAATTCAGCGGATTTCTAATCGTCGTTCCTTTTGCGGTCGCTCTTGCGTTTGAGCGTTTCTTTTCGCGCGATCCCCTTCGACGGCAATTCGTCAGACTATCCCGATTTGCATTGGGCGTTTTCGTAGGATTCGTCGCGTTTTTCGTCGTCAATCCGACGTTGTGGTCTCGTCCGATCGACGGCCTTTTGACGTTTTGGGAGCTCAATACGCGCAGAGACGGATTCAATATTCCGATCTACTTTTTCGGCAGTCTCTATTCGCCTCAACGTCCGCTTCCGTGGTGGAACGGGTTCTTTTGGGTCGCGGCGACGACGCCCGTTCCGATTTTGCTTACAGCGTGTTACGGCGCTCTCTTCGGTCTCAGACGCGAAAGAAAGACGATTCCGCCGACCGATCCGAGCCTTTTCGACTGTCGGCGCCAGCTTGTTTTTTCCGCGCTTGCGCTCGGCTTGACGCTTCCAATTACGCGTTGTTTTCCGGGGCTTCCGGTTCACGACGGCGCGCGGTTGCTGATCGCGTCGTGCGCGTTTTGGGGCGTGTTGGCGGGACTTGGCGTCGCGACGCTTTTGGGATACTTTTGGCGACCGCCAATCGACGCGCCCGGCGCTTTCGACGTTTTTCCGGCTCCGCGACGGACGCGGAAAGCGCTCGCGGTTATGTGCGCCGCGCTATGCCTTGGCGTCGGCGCGGTCGACACGATCAAAAGCGCGCCGACGTATTTGTCCTTTTACTCCGCGTCGGTCGGGGGCGTTTCAGGCGCTTTTTCGCGCGGATTTGAGCCGACGTATTATTGGGACGCGTTGGACGAAGAGGCTATTGAGACGATCAACGCTTTTTCGGCGAAGTTACGGAACGCGAAACGGCCGACCGGCGTGTTGTTCGGTTCGTTTTCGACGGAGACGCTCGACTATTATCGCCGCTGGAAGACGTTTGACGCCAACGCGCTCGCGACGATTTCCGACCCCGGCGCGCTGCTCGATTTGAGCAAATACGGACTTTACGTCGTTCAGTTCCGACCGTCGGGGTTCTCGCCGCTTGACGTCGAGCTCATGCGAAGCGCGACGCCGATCTATCGCAAACGCGTAAGCGCTCCGATCGAGTTTCGTCTCGGGACCGGGAAACAGAGGAAAGAAGTCGTTCTTTTAGAGATTTACGACATAGAGGACGTTCTTCGTATTGTCACGACGGAAGACGCGCCTGACGACGCGCCGACGAACGACTAAGTTCCGCGCTTATTGCCGTACCATTCGAGCTGCATTCTCGGACAGTAACGATATCCGCGCGGCTGGGCGTAAGCGATGATCCATTCGGCTTTTGAACGCATCGTTTGAACGTCGATCGCCATTGGCATGAGAAGGACGCGGTCGTTTTGGAAGCCGCCCAGATTTTGGAGATATTCTTCGACCTCCAGGAGGTCTTCGGGCTGATCGACGACGAATTTGAGCTGGTAAGAGTAGTCGGCGATTAGTCTGCGCACGACGTCGATTCGATTTCGGTTCGTTTCGTGCAGACGTAAAATAGATTCCGACGCGCCGATTGGCGTCGAATTAGAGAGTTTCGGACTGATCGAGATTAAATCGCACTTGACGGGCAAATAGACCGTGCCCGCCGTTTCGATCGTAATTTTGTGGCCGCGCTCCGTCAGTTGTTCGGTCAGCGGGATGAGTTCCGCGTAGAGCATCGGCTCCCCGCCGGTGACGACAACGTGACGATTGCCCGACATGACGGCGCGTCCGACGATCTCTTCCACGGCGAGGTCTTCGCCTTCTTCACAGCGCCACGACGCGTATTCGGTGTCGCAGAACGAGCAACGGAGGTTGCATCCGAGCGTTCGGACGAAGGTGGAGCGCACGCCGGTCCAGATCCCTTCTCCCTGCTTCGATTGAAAGATTTCTACAACACGCATCGTTTAACGTTTCGGTCGTTTCCAGGATTCATGACAAATCAAGACAAGAAGCGCGACGGATCGGCTCCGTCGCGCTAAGTATAGTAGACGCGCGTCGCGCTTGTTAGTTTTCCCGAATTGGATATTTAAGCGCGTTTTTCTCTAATTTCTTGACAAATTCCGACGCCAGATCGACGTCGAGCTTCGCGCAAAGGTTGAGGAGATAGCTCGCGACGTCGCAAATTTCCTCCGCGACCGCCTTTTTCTTTTCCGGGTCGTTTTTCAGTTCGTACGACTCTTCCGGCGTGAGCCACTGAAAACATTCCACAAGTTCCGCCGCTTCGATCGCGACCGACGACGCCAGATTCTTAGGCGTGTGGTACTTTTCCCAATTTCGGTCGGCGGCAAATTGAACGACGAGCTTTTTGAGCTCGTCGATTTTCGTGACCGAATCGGAATATTGGGGCTCGTTCATGGGGAAATCCGGCCGACGTTCAGCTGTTTTTTTCTTCCCATTCCTGACGCGCAAGCCCCGCCGCGCCGATGTAGCCCGCGTCGTTGCCGAGCGTCGCGTAGTCGACGCGAAGCCGTTCGGCAAGGTGCAGGAAGATACGATCGCACGCTTCTTTTTTGACGGTTTCGCGGAACATGCGTCCGGTTTCGGTCGCGTTTCCGCCGAAGGTCATGGCGCCGCCGAGCAAGATGCAAGACGGATCGAGCGTGTGGATGAGGGAGACCATGCCGTAAGCGAGGTAGCGCGCCGTTTCCTTGACGATGCGAATCGCGAGCTCGTCTCCGTTTTCCGCTTCTTCGTAAACCATCTTCGGAATCTCGTCGTTGCGTTTGCGCGCGCGAACGCGTTCGGTAAGGGACGTTTTGAATTCCGCTTCGACGTATTCGATCGTGCGGTTGGCGACGCCCGTGGCGCTCGCGTACGCTTCGAGGTGTCCGCGTTGACCGCATTTGCACCAGCGCGCGTTTTCGGACGTGTCGATGAGATTATGTCCCGCCTCGCCTCCGTGGCTGTGAATCCCGTTCCAGACGTGCCCGTCGAGAACGATGCCGCAGCCGACGCCGGTGCCGAGCGTAAGAACGATCAAGCCCTGTTCGCCCTGGCCCGCGCCGATCCAGTACTCCGCAAAAGCGGCGGCGGGGCCGTCGTGCGCGAAAGTGACGGGCAAGCCGGAATATTCGGCAAGTTTGTCGCGGATCGGGAAGAAATTCCAGCCGGACAGATTCGACGGGCGAATGAGCATTCCGGACGGCAGATCCATGGTGCCGGGGGAACTGAGCCCGACTTGCGCGACCTCTTCCGGCTTGAGCCCGGCGGCGTTAATCGCCGCGTGAATCGTGTCTGCCATGCGCTTTGTGGCGTCTTCGGGGCCTTTTTCCACTAACGTAGGCGTGGAAAGATACGCAAGCTTTTCGCCCATATCGTTAAGGACGCCGACTTTGATGTTGGTGCCGCCGAGATCGACGCCGACAAAATTCATATTCGAGGCGTTTGACATTAAGGGAAACTCCGTTTTTCGCGATTTCACGACGATCGTTTGGGAACGTTCGTCTTTTGTTTTCGTTTAATAGGGAAACATAGGCGCGCCTTTTGGCAAGACGCTGAAATTTGCGCCGACTCCTGTCAGACGCAAACGCCGCACAGTATTATAAACAAGCGGGGCTCTGTGTGAAGTCTTTTCTGTCAATATCGAACAAATATTTCCCTAACGACGGGAGTTTTTAACAAGGAAACGACTGAAAAAGATTATTTGTAATTTTTATAGCGATTATAACGATTGATTTGAACTGTTGAGAAAGGTTAAAAAGATAATTTTGCGCGTTGAATCAGTTATTTTGAAAAAATAATCGGGAGAACGATGATAATTTGTAACGTTCCCGTCGTAGACGCGGCGTCGACGACAGGAACGATATGCGACGCGTCGGCGTCGGACGAAGCTTTTTATCTGACGAAATTGGTGGGGGTCCAATCCTCTTTTTCAGGAAGTCCGTATTTTTCTTTGCCGAGCGCGATCGACTTCATCAGGAAGGCCATATTTTTCGCGAGGGTTCTCATTGTCTGGAGCCCTTCAATATCCTGTTCCGCTTCGCCGGGCGCGCCGCCGTGAACGCTGTTCCAGTATTGGCTCGACGCGACGGGCATGCCGCAGATAGTAAAGTACTTGTTGAGTTCGTCAAACGTCGACGAACAGCCTCCGCGTCTGGCGACGACGACGCTTGCGCCGATCTTCATCGTCCTGTCGAATCGCGCGCTGAAAAAGAGCCGATCGAGACACGCGATCAACGTGGCGTTCGCCGACGCGTAATAAACGGGGGACGCGACGATCAGACCGTCGGCCTCTTTGAACTTTTCCGCAATCTCGTTGACGACGTCGTTAAAGACGCATTTTCCAATTTCAAAACACTTGCGGCAGCCGATACAACCTCGAATATCTTTCGCGCCAAGTTGAACGATTTCGGTTTCGACGCCTTCTTTGTCAAAGGTTTTGACGAGCTCGTTCAACGCGATTCCCGTATTGCCGTTAGGTTTTGGACTTCCGTTAAGGATCAGTACTTTCATGTTAATATCTCCACTTTATGGCCAAATTCTTCTTGCGTCGATTTTCAGAAAAAACGCGCGACGCTATTTTAACAAATCGTCGCGGCGTCTACAATCGACGAATAGGATTGATTCAACGTTTTTTCGTTAATAAAAAACGCGGAACCGACGATCGTCGGTTCCGCGCGTTCGTTTTTACTGATTACGGTTCAAAAAGCGCTCATTTTTCGAGCAACTTAATGAAGACTCCGCCGACGACGGCTCGAGCCTGGAAACCGCGTTGTTTCGCGTCGCTGGTGAAGTACCAGTCGGACAGCGGGACGCGACTGGGCGTCTTGTCGACGAACTCGTAGACGGGCGCCATGAGTTGGTCGAACCCTTCGCGATCGTTGGCGAGCGTCGCCGTCCAGACTTCCCAGTCGAGCTTGGTGTAGTCGGCGCGATTGTCGAGCGGGAGACCGAACTTGTTAAGTTTGCTCGGATAGAACGCAAGTTCTTTTTCGACGACTTCCGCCGGGAAGAGGTTCAGGTCGAGGAGTTTGTCCCAGACGATGTTGTACTTCTGGCTCCAGGAATCGTCGCGGTCGAACGCAAGCTTATAGTGGTCGCCGATTTCGGCGAGTTTGACCCATTCTTTGGCGAATTCTTCCGCCTTGTTTCGGAACCGTTCGGCGGAGACGTCTTTGCCGTTCATTTCGCACAGATGAGCGTACGCGGCAAGCGCGACGATCGCCTTGACGGACAAGTTCGCGTTGTGAGCGAGGTGTCCGGCGAAGTCGTCGGTGCAGAGCTGATTTTCCGGGTCAAGTCCTTTGGCGAGCAGGTATTCCGCCCAGGAGTCGAGAATCTTCCAGTACTCGTTCGCGTAAGCGGCGGATCCTTCGGCGCGCGCGACGACGTCGAAAAGAATGAGCATGTTCGCCGTTTCTTCAACGGGCATCTGGTTCTCTTCGGAGCGTTCGCCCCCTCCGTAAGCCTGGCCGTTGAGCAGCGGATACGTTCCCAAGTCGTGGCAGGAGAAGGGGAACTTCCAGCGACCGCTGGCCGCGTATTCCATCGCGGGCGTCATCGTCGCTTTGAGGAGTTCCGAACTGTAAACAATAAAGATCGGCGCGGTCGGGTAGAGAATGTCGACCGTTGCGGCGCATCCGTTGCTGAAGTTCTCTTTGGAGACGAGCATCAATTTGCCGTTGGCGAGTTCGACGAGCTTATGCGCGGCGATCGACTGCGGATAGGCGATCGAGCAAAGCGAGGCGTATTTTTCGCCGCCCGCCTGCGACGCGCGTTCCCAAAGATCGGCGTCGAATTTATTGCAACGTTCGACGAGATCGGCGTATTGCGCGTTGGCTAAGTCGAGCATGGAAAGCGCTTCCATGCCGTTGCGGCGCCAGTACGGACGAAGTTTCTCGCCAAGATAAACAAGGCTGAATTCGTCGTCGTAGGCGAGGATGAGACGTTTTTCAACCGCTTGTTCGCCGACGGCGCCGCAGTTGAATTCGACGGCCATGACGGGCCAGTTAGCTTCGCATTTTCTCGGGAAGGTCAGATCGGTTTTTTCAGGCAATTTGCCGTCGTTGATAAACGCGTTTCTCACGGCGTGATGGGACGCGACGACGTTCGACGCGACGCCTTTTTCGACGGCGATAAAGAATCGGCCCCAGTCGATGCGAAGATTGTCGCCCTTCTTTTGAAGGATCGGCTGCTCTTTCGAAGCGAAGCTCATAATGTCGAGCGCGTCGGTCTCGTACGCCTTGTAAACGACTTCCTGATCGACGGTGTTGACGCACAGTTCGGCGGACGCGTCGAAATAGACGTCGACGTCGTGAGTCTTGCCGTCGGTCGCGACGACCGTCCACGCGACGTAAGTCGCGGGGCGCGAGAAGACGTCAAGATCGTCCGGAAGATTGGGGTTCGTGAAGCGGAGTTTGAGTTCCACGCCCGCGCCGTTGAACGTGTAGGTCGTGTTGGTCGCGCGAACGGCGACGTCCGTTTGGGGAAGTTTGCCGACTTCCTGGTCGAGTCCGGTCGGATTACCCATGAGACGATACGCTTTGCCGTCGATTCGAACATAAGACGTCAGCGCGTTGATGATTCCGGTCCAGTGGACGGGGAAGGAGTCGGCGAGTTGGTCGGTGTTCGACCAGACGCTGAAATAGGGGTCGTTGGCGATCAGCGGAACGCAGGGCGCGCGGAGCGGGTCTTTCGCTTGTACGCTCGGGGCGTCAAACGCGCACAGGATCGCGACGAGGAGCGCCGTCAACGTGAGACGACGCGTTGTCGATTGGGTCATGACAAACCTTTCTTGTTTGTTTTTGGCGATGAGGTAACGACGAACGCGTCGCTTTTGCGCGCGAGGCGTTCTGTCAACATTGGCTTAGGATAACCGCAGAACTATAGTCTGTCAAGGAAAGACGACGTTTTTATCGACGCTTTTGAGACGAAATCGTCCGCGTCAACTTTCAAGCGCGCGGTTGTTTTTGCCCGTGTAAAAACCTTCAAGATCGAGGGATACGAATTTGAATCCGATTTTGCGCAACGCGTCGACGAGCGTCTTCCTCGTTTCCGCGCTTGCCGTTTTTTCGATATATTCTTCCGGGACTTCAATTCTCACGCAACCGGGCAAATCGACTCTCGCGCGGCACGTCGGAACGTTTGAGATTTTTTTAATTGCGATTTCCGCGGAGTCGACCTGGCGAAGAAGCGGAATCGACAATTTCAGTCCGTAAGCGAGTCGCGTCGCCAGACAGGGGTTCGACGGTTTGTCGGCGACGGAAAGATTCCAGTCGGCGGCGAGGGCGCGGATCTCCTTTTTCGTAATTCCAAGTTCCGCAAAGGGACTGAGAACGCCGATTTCGCGCGCCGCTTTTGCGCCGGGGCGATAATCGCCCTTGTCGTCGGCGTTCGAACCGTCGAGGACGTCGACGGGCGTTCCTTCCGATTCGGACGCAAGACGTTTGATCGCGCCAAAGCGTATTTTTTTGCACCAATAGCATCGCATGGGCGAATTTTCGACAAAACGCGCGTCGTTAAACTCGTCCGATTCGATCACGCGCAGTTCGATTCCGATTTCATCGGCGATTCGAAACGCCTCTTTGCGTTCAAGTTCTGAAGACGTCGCGCTGACGGCATAGTAACCGATCGGTTTCTTGTTGTTCAAGCCGGAACGCGCTTCGACGAGCGCCTTGGCGAGCGTCGAGCTGTCGACGCCTCCGGAGAAGGCGAGAACGCAGGAGCGGGAACGGAGCCAGGCGAAAAGTTTTTCGCGTTTGGCTATTAGGTCGGGGGACAGAGAGTCTGACATTTCAGGATTTCCTTTGACGCCTGACGGCGACGCGGGTTATTTAACGGAATCGGGCCAAACTCCGTCGATAATCGCCGCTCCCAAGCAATTAGACGGATCCAACGTTACGTGTTTAATTCGTTCTCTCTTCCAGGTATAGACGATATGAACAAGACCGTCTTGCGTCTGGATCACGGAAGGATAGGAATACTCGCCGGGGGAATTTTCCAGGACGCAAATCGCGTTCCAGGAAACCCCGTCGTCGCTAATCGCGACGTTAAGGATACTTCGATTTCCCGTCGTTCGATTGGTATGATTATAAACCAGAAGCTGCCTTCCGTCTTTCAACGTAACGGCGTCCGTGCCGCTACAAGGATTGGGAAGGGGCGTCGGCGCCAGTTTGCTCCAGGTTCGTCCGCCGTCGTCGGACCAGGTCTCCAACAGTTTGCCGTTTCCGTCCTTGTTTCTGCACAGAGCCTGAAGACGTCCGTCGTTGTGAAAGAGAATTGAAGGTTGAATCGCCCCGAATTCTTTGCCGTTGTTAATGGCGTCCGTTCTCGACCACGTTTTGTCCAACGCCGGGATAAACTCGAAGTGAACGCGCCAGCCGTCGTGTTCCGTGCTCGTCGGGCAAAGGATTGTTCCGTCGCTGAGTTCAACGGGCTTGTTTTTTACGGGGCCGATGAAATGCTCGGGCAAAACTCTCCGGTCCTTCCAGGTTTTTCCGCAGTCGTCGGAAATCAGCAAGACGCCTTGCCATTGCGCTATTTTTCTTCCCTGTTTGTAGAAAAGGAGAAGCGGACCGTCGGAAGGTTGAAAGAGGACGGGGTTCCAACACGGTTCGTCTTCATTGTCGGAATTGCCCGCGACGACGGGCGGCGTCCACTCGCCGGACTGAGCGTCTTTTCTCGACGTCCAGATCGCCACGTCGTCGGCTCCCTCGCTCGAACCGCCAAACCAGGCGGCGACAAGGGAACCGTCCTTTGCCTGAGCGATTGTCGAAGCGTGGCAAGAATCGAAGGGAGCGGAAGTAAAAATAAATTCCGCGCCTATGATCGGATTGTCGCCCGTTTCGTTTTTACTTGAGGAAACGTCGGGGTCCTGGGCGGAAACTTGCGTACATAACGCGAGAATAACGAACAACAGCGCAAATCTTTTCATAAACGCAACTCTTTTTTCATAAACGCGCAAACTTGTCGGCGACGGCGGTTTTCGAATTTAACCGGACTTCGTTTTAATTCGCGTCAAAACAATTTCTCTGCTTTATAGCTTTATGTGCGTCCAAGTCCGTCAACCGCGTTTTGAACAAACGAGAGGAGACGATCGAACGCCCAAGACGATTTTAGCGCCGACTATTGGCGCGTTCCAGTATCGTTTGTCAAATATTGGACAAAAGAGCCGTTTTTTACGCGACGTTTTAGGCGAAGACGGCCTTTTTGAGAAATTAGGTAAGAATTTTAGAAAAAAAGTAAAAATTTTTGATAAATTTCTTGCATTCGCCGTAGTAACCTGATATGATGGGGGCAGTCGTTCACGGTCAAGACGAAAGAAACGGTATTGTGTTTTTGCGGCCGAACGAGCGGCTTTGCGCGGCTTTTTAGGCCTTTGTTTAAAAGAACAGGCTTTCACTGGAAAGCGTTAAATTTAAGTTATTAGGAGTAAATCGAGAATGAAACGACGCGATTTTCTGAAGACGTCCGGCGTATTGGCCGGCGCTACCGCTATTAGCAGCCTCGGCGTTGCGCGCAGCGCGCACGCCGCCGGTTCCGACCTCATTAAAGTGGCCCTCGTCGGTTGCGGCGGTCGCGGACGCGGCGCTTTGCAACAACGCCTCGAAGTTCAGGACAACGTCAAGGTCGTCGCCATCGCCGACGCTTTTGAAGCGAACGCCAAGAGCGCCGCCGACGCTTTTGAAAGCATGGCCGACGATTCCAACAGCGTGTTCGCCGGTCGCACCGACCTCAAGGACGGCGTTTTCTTCGGTCTTGACGCTTACAAGTACGCGATCGACAAATGCGATTCCGCGATTATCGCGACGGCGCCCGGTTTCCGTCCGATTCACTTCGCTTACGCGGTCGACAAAGGCAAGCACGTCTTCATGGAAAAACCGTGCGCGGTCGACGCTCGCGGATTCAAGATGGCGATTGCCGCCGCTAAAATCGCCGACGAAAAGAACCTGAAGGTCGTCTGCGGTTATCAGCGCCACTATCAGAACCCCTACATTGGAATGGTCGAACAAATCAAGGCGGGTAAAATCGGCCGCCTGATGTACAGCCGCGTTTATTGGAACGGCGACGGCATCTGGGAACGCGGACGTCAGGCCGGCGACACCGAAATGACGTACCAAATGCGCAACTGGTATCACTTCAACTGGCTGTGCGGCGACAACATCATCGAGCAACACTGCCATAACATCGACGTAGGCAACTGGGTCCACAGCCTTGGCAATCCGTTCGGCGAAAACGCGCACCCGATCACCTGCAACGCGATGGGCGGCCGCGAAGTCCGCAAGTTCCCGCGCTTCAAGAACTCCGGTCATCGTTTCGACCACTTCTTCTGCGAATTCACGTTCAAAGACGGCAGCCAGATGTTCAGCCAATGCCGCCAAATCGCCAACTGCTGGAATAACGTTAGCGAAACGTTCTACGGCACCGAAGGTATGGCGGGCGCCGGTTGGGTTAACGACGCTCAGGGCAAGGAAGTTTGGCGCTTCCAGGGCGACAACCCGGATCCGTACAAGAACGAACACGTTCAACACGTGAAGTACATCCGCGAAGACGAAAAGCACAACGACGCGTGGTTTGCCGCGAACAGCTCCATGACCGCCGTTCTCGGTCGTTACGCCGCTTACTCCGGTAAAGAAATCTCCTGGGACGACGCCGTCGAAAACGGCCGCGACGAATTCCCGTACGATCTCGTCGCCGAACTCGAAGCGAACGATCCTACGAAATTCTGGGACGCCGTTCCGCCCGTGGTTCCGGACGCCGAAGCTCCGGCTCAACCCGCCGAAGGCGAATTCATCTACGAAAATTCCGTTCCGGTTCCGGGCGAATGGAAGTGGAACGCCTGATTGTAATCTCCTCGTAGGCGTTTGAAAAAGCGCCTTGTGAAACCGCGAAGCGCCGAACTTGTCGAAAAGCTTGTTCGGCGTTTTTTTCGTCTCGTTCGTTCTTGACGACAAGACTATCGTTTTTTTCAAACTGTTATGTAACCGGAAGTAATTCCGTTGTTTTTTTACTCCATTCAGACAAGGCAATATCATGGGACTCCCTACGAGCGTTGACACATTGTTGGCAGGAAACGTGGTCGAATGGGCGCGTATGGAATTCAAAACGACCTGGAAGCCTGAATCGTCTTTAAAAACAGTCTGCGCCTTTGCCAACGATATCGATAATTGGGGCGGCGGGTATATTGTTCTCGGCGTTAAGGAAGAGAACGGAAGACCCGTTTTACCAGTAGAAGGCGTTCCGTTGAATCAGGTCGATCGCGTTATGAAAGACCTTCTAAATAAATGCAAACTGATTCAGCCGGAGTATTTGCCTGTTGTCGCGCCTGTTGAATATCATGGTAAAACCCTGATTGTGGTATGGGCGCACGGCGGGGACGTTCGACCTTACAGTTGTCCCGATTCCTTTTCTTACGCCAAAGGCAAAGCGGTTCCTTCGAAGGAGCGAACATATTTCATCCGCAAAATGTCCAGCACAATCAAGCCGTCGGAGGACGAGTTAAACGAGCTGTTTTCCCTATCTAATAAAGTCCCGTTTGACGACCGAATTAATCATAACGCCGAGCTGTCGAATCTTAATGTTAATTTGATTAGACAATATCTTACGGCTGTTGGCAGCGCTATGGTTTCCGATTTGGACGCTCGTCCCCTTGTGAATATTTGCGAAGACATGGGGATTTGCAATAATATGCCGGAATACCGAAAGCCCAGGAACGTCGGACTTATGTTTTTCTCCGATCATCCGGAGAAATTCTTTCTTTACGCTCAGATTGACGTTGTCGCGTTTCCCAAAGGACTGGGCGGAGACGAAATCATCGAGCAGACGTTCAAAGGACCGTTGGATCAGCAACTTCGAGACGCTCTTCGCTATATCGGCAACAACTATGTTCAAAGAAAGATAGTGAAACATCCCGATCGGGCGGAAGCGGACCATATTTACAACTATCCTTTTTCGGCTCTTGAAGAGGCGTTGGCAAACGCCGTTTATCACAGAGCTTACGACGTGCGTGAACCGATTGAAGTTCGCGTTGAAGCCGATAAAATCGAGATTGTCAGCTATCCTGGTCCTGTTCGTTCCGTTACGCGCGAACAGCTGAAAAGCTATCAAATAGCCAATAGGCGCTATAGGAACCGACGTATCGGCGAGTTTTTGAAAGAATTGAAATTGACAGAAGGTCGAAACACCGGGTTTAAAAAGATTTTGGACGCCGTGAAAGCGAACGGCTCGCCCCTTCCGGAATTTGAGACCGACGACAATCATTCGTACTTCATTTCGAGATTTTTCATTCACGAAGCGTTTTTGAACGAGACTGCAGGGGCGTCTGAAAATGTTGTCGCAGGCGTTGCAGACAGTTTAGTCATTGAATATGGCGATTTAAAAGTTAAAAGTGGGGGCATAAACAATGGCGCTACGTCTAATGTTTCTGTTCTATTAAACGTAAAACAGGAAAATATAAAGAAAATACTTTTGGCAATACAGGAAAATCCTCGTATCACAATAATGAGAATTGTGGAAAAGACGGGGATTTCTAAATCTACGGTTGACAGGCTTCTTGCAGAATTACGAAAACAAGGAAAACTGACGCGAAGCGGGACGACAAGAAACAGCCTGTGGAGATACATTGACCGCTCTTAATTGAGGTTGATTGAGGTTGATTGAGGTTGATTGAGGTTGGTTGAGGTTGGTTGAGGTTGGTTGAGGTTGGTTGAGGTTGGTTGAGGTTGGTTGAGGTTGGTTGTGGTTGATTGAGGTTGATTGAGGTTGATTGAGGTTGATTGAGGTTGGTTGAGGTTGGTTGAGGTTGGTTAAGGTTGGTTGAGGTTGGTTGAGGTTGGTTAAGGTTGGTTGAGGTTGGTTGAGGTTGGTTGAGGTTGGTTGAGGTTGGTTGAGGTTGGTTGAGGTTGGTTGAGGTTGGTTGAGGTTGGTTGAGGTTGATCAACTGAAATGAGAAGACGAATTGGTTCGATCGGGGACTTGCTTTTTTTAAAAGTATTCATTCCACGTCTTTGAGCGACAATTTTCCGGTCGCGCGCAGCCAGACGAAATAGCAGACACATACGACGATCGACGTCAGGGACGCCAGGGGCGCGGCGAAGCCAACGTGATAAAGCGTCGCGTTCGGCAATTTGCTGAAGAAATACGAGATGGGAATTCTCGCGCAGACCGCCGCGAAAACGCTATGAGCGGAGACGACGATCGCTTTGCCGCATCCGCAGAAGTATCCGTTGATATTGAAGATAAACGCGACGAGTATGCAGTCGATCGTAAAGGAACGCAAGTATTTCGCGCCTTGTTCGGCGACGTCGGGATCATGAGTGAAAACCGAGGCGATCGCGTTTGGGCAGATTTGACACAGGAGCCAGAAGGAGACGCCAAAGACGAGCGAGAAGGACGCGCCGTAGAGAAACGCTTTAAAAGCGCGTCGGTATTTTTTCGCGCCGCAGTTTTGAGACGTCGCGGTCGTAACGGCGGACGAGAACGCGATTGGCGGCAGGAGCAGGAACCCGATGACGCGCTCGGCGACGGCGAGCCCCGCCGATTCGTAGAGCCCCATCATATTGACGATCGCGAAGATAACCAGGAACGAGACGCAGGTCAGAACGTCTTGCAACGCCAGCGGAACGCCCACTTTGAATATGGCGCGAACCGATTTTCGTCGCAGCAAAAAATTTGTTCGATGAAATTCGAAGTTGAATCGCGTCTTTCGCATATGAACAAGCGCGTAGAAGAAGCTTAGCGCCTGCGAAGCGACGGTCGCGTAGGCGGCTCCGGTGGGCCCGAGTTTAAAATATCCGATGAGGATAAAGTCGCCGACGATATTCGCCAGACACGCGACGACGACAAAAATCGTCGGGGTGACGGAGTCGCCCAAACCGCGATAAATCGCGCCGACGACGTTGTATCCGACGATGAACGGCAGCCCGCACGCGCAAATGAAGACGTATTGACGCGTAAAGTCGACCGCTTCCTGCGGCGTTTGCATGAGTCCGACGCAGTAGTCGGTCGACAAAGCGACGATTGGCGTCGCAATAAACGCCAGGAGCGCGAAGAGCGTCGACGTCGAGCCTATGGCGTTCGCGGCTCCTTCGTCGTCTTTCGCGCCGACGTTAAATCCGATCAGGACGGTTCCGCCCATGGAGAGTCCAAAGACAGCCGCGAGGAGCAAGTGCAGCATTTGCGCGCCGATTCCGACGGCGGAGACGGCGGCGGGATCGCAGAATTTTCCGACGACATACAAGTCGATCGCGCCGTAAAGCGCCTGGAGCAAATACGCGACCATGAAAGGCAGAGCGAATTTGCATATGCCCAACGGAAGATTTCCCTCGACGAGGTATCGGTCGACTTTCTCGTTGGCGTTCATTGTCTCTTATTTGTTGTTTCTATTGTCAATCGGACGCTTTTTCGAGCGGGCCATTATAGCATAGAGAGAACGCTCGTCTAGGCGGAGGCCGTTTGCGCGCGTTTTTGCCGACGACTCTATTCTTGTGTTTTGGAGTCGCGTTTGTCGACTGGGCGTTTGTCGTCGGACGGCGACAGACGGGAGCGGTTGTTTACGCTCCACGCGGCGGCGCGAGTTGGGAGTCTGCCGTCGACTCAAAAATGCTATTTCAAAGAAGACGATTATTTGCTACGATTCCCGAGTAAGTCTGTCGTTGAAACGCAAGTTTGGCGTTTTCATGGGAGAAAAACGCGGCGGCGGACGAAAACAGACGGGCGTTTGTCCGACGACAAACGCGACGCAAAGCCTTGAACGACTCGGTTGGAGGACGTGATGATTGGGAGTTTTTTGAAAGGAACCGCTTTTTGCGCGATGTTCGGATTAGCGACCGTCGGAGCGTTGACTTTCGTTCCCGAAGAGGCGTGGGATTCTTTTCCAGCTCCGCTTGCGCCGGTTCGTGCGGAACTTGCCAAATACGGGGTCGCGCCCGCGCGTTATCGCTTTACCGCTCCTCCGGCGACGACGTCGGGAGACGTCGCGGCGGCGTTGGAAGCGGGCGAATCTTCCGATGTTCAATACGCCGAGTCTGATTTCTCTCGTCGCGCGTCCGCTCCCAGGAACCGCGAAACGAACGTTCGTATCGGCGGTCGCGTCGCCAGTCCCAATTACGAGCCCGAACGGGAAGACGCCGGGAAATCGAGCGCTTTTGACGTGGGTTCGTTTGTTCCGTTTCCGGAAGAAGAGCCGGAAGTCGAACCCGATCCGTTTGACCGCGGACGCAACGACTCTCGGTTTTCCGAAACGTCGTCGTTTGACGCCCCTCGCAGCGAGGAGCCGACGATCGACTCGATCGCGCGAAACTCCGCGCTTGAACGAGACGATTTCGCTCAATTGAACGCCCCGGAATCGACGACTGGAAACGTCGCGGAAGACGAGCCGTTTGTCGGTTCGAACGCCGCTCTTGACGAAATTCTGGTCGATCGCGAGGTCGTCGATCCTTACGCGCAAACGGATCCCTACGCGACGCCGGAGCCGCCCGCTCGCGTTGAAGCGTCGCAGGTCGCCGACGATTTTCCGTCGAACAACGACACGTTTCCCAGTCTCGACTCGACTCTTGTTCCCGCTCCAAACGTTCGGTCCGCGCCTCGCTCGTCGGAGCCCGTCGGCGTTCCGGGGTCGACGGAGTTTGTCGACGCGCCGTTGAACACGTCGTCCTCTGATTCCGACGCGGCGGCGCCCGATCAAGGGTATCTCCCTCCAAACGTCGATCGAAGTTCTTTGGTTTCAGACAATAACGCGCAGAGTTATTCCACGTTGAACAACGTCGAATCAAACGACGTCGAACCCGCGCCGCAGAACGCCTCTTTCCAAAGTTACGAAGAGTACGTCAATTCTCAAACGGCGGCGCTTGCTCAGGCGGCGGCCAATCGCCAGGCCGAGCAGGAATCGAACGCCGGAACGGCGTTTATTCCTGAAACGAACGCCGTTCTCAACACGACGCAAAGCGCCGCGCCTTCGCTTAACGAACTGCTCGAATCGGCGGCGACGCCGCGCGACGAAGCGCAGACGCGCGAACTCTTTACGTCGCTCAACTCAATTTACCGCGCGCAAAGCGCGGCAATGAGCCTCGACGATCGCGCGCGCCTGATTTCCGCGCTTGATCGTTTGGCTTACGAAGTTTTTTACGATCCGACCAAAGCGGTGCTGGATCCTCCGCGCCAGGTTCTTCAGGGCGAAACGCTTGCGACGATCGCTCGCGAATACGCCGTAACGCCCGAACTTCTCGCCGCGATTAACAATCTTTCTTTTAGCGCGAACGATCCGCTTCCCGCGGGGCGTTTGCTGAAAGTCGTTCGCGGCCCCGTCACCGCGGAACTTTCGACGTCGAAAAAGGAACTTCTTTTGTGTTTTAACGGCTACTACGCGGGCCGGTTCCAATTTGGCCTGCCGCGTTCGGCGGTCGATCTTCGCGGACAGTACTTCGTCGATTCGAAAATTAACAAGCCGTCTTGCGACGCGATCGACGCGACCGGCGCTAAAGTGACGATACCCGGCGGCGCGGAGAATAATCCGTTAGGCGCGTGTTGGATTGGCTTAAAAGACGGGCCGGGATTGCAAGGGACGAATCGCCCGGAACTTGTAGGAACAGTCGTGCAGGAAAACGGCGGACTTGTGTTCAGCAATCAGGAGATTTCACAGCTGAACATTCTTCTTCCGTTTGGCGCGAGCGTTTCTTTTCTTGATTAAGATAAAGATAAGACAAACGTTTTTAACGTCCGATTCACGAGAGTCGGGCGTTTTTTCTTATCGCCGACGACGAGACGTCGTTTAGGAACTCGTCTTGCGGCACGAAATCACACAGCTCTCTTAGTTTCTCGGGCGTCTCCTGAAATAATCGCTCTTCGGAGACGATCTCTCCTTTGATCTTTCGCGCGAAGACGCAAAACGACGCGCCCAACTCCCGCAATCGGTCTAAAACGGCGTCGCGGCGTTCCGTCGAATTTCCTTCGTATTTGGGATTCGCGAGCCGGAGAATCGTGTCCGTCCCCATGACGAACGTCGTTTGGGGAAAGATCGCCGCCTTTTCGACGTATCGGGGCGCGTTGGATATCCAGACGGGAAGGTCGGGCATGACTTGTTCGAGTTTCTCGAGTCGTCTGGTCAATTCGAGCGCGTCGACCGGCGGTTTGTCGACGTTTCGCGCCGAGATTTCCAGTTCGACGGGAAGTCCGAGTCTTCGCGACGCCAGGCGCGCGATTTCCGCGTGCGCTTCGTGGGGCGGATTGAACGAGCCAGGGTAAATCGCTCGCGCGGCTTGTTGGACGAATTGTCGTTCGTCGCCGCTTAATTCCTTTTCCGAGCCGTCGTTAGCGCGAATTCGATCGGTTTTTCCATGGAAACGTCGCAGCGCGGCGAATTCGGAGGTCGGCGCGTCGGCGATTAACTTGGCGCCGGGTTCGTCGAGCGCGGCCCAGGAGATCGACGCGTCGTCGTCGGGAAGAAGTTCCAGTTCGGTCGCGAGAGGGAGCGCGGCCTTATGTTCGCGCCACGGCTCGATCGCGCCTCGTTGAACGCGCGACGTCGCGAAGAGCAGACCCGACATGACGAAATCGGCGGCGAGTCGTTCTTCCCGCGCGCGAGTTCTCGCGTCTTTGGTCAATCGAAGCGTCGCGGAAAAGACGACGTTCGACGTCCGGATCGCGCAATAGACGCGATGCGCGCCTTTTTTCGGACGGTCGGACGCCAGAGACGCGGAGACGCCGATTCCGACGAGGGGCGTTTCGGCGACTTCGCCTCGTTCGCGCGCTTTGGCGTCGAGTTCGACGGCGCGTCGAAACGCTTGCGACGCAAGGAGTCGGGCGGTTTTTTCGGAACAGTAGCTTTCCGGTCGAAATCCCAGGAACGCGTCGGTCGCGTCTTGCGAATAGGGAACAAGCGCTTCGAGAAACGTCGCCGACCCGCCCGGCAGAGCAAGATAATCGGAAATAAAGGCGGAACCGCCTCCCGAGATCGAGACGACGAACCGCCAATTGGATTTTCGGAATTCGCGAATATCTGTTTCGGTCATGGGAAAGAACTCGTTTTGACGCAAACGCTCAATAGTTCTTAATAGCTTCGCCAATGAGATTTAGCGAACGCATATTGAGCTCCTGATATTCCGATTCGGTAAATCGCCACGGAGCCATCAAATAACCCAGAACGCGCTCCTTAGAAAGATTCTCTCGTCCGAATTTCACGGTCTTTTCGAAATTCTCAACGTGCTCCCAAATATCGGACCCCGTGAGAATCTGATCGTATCCGGCGGCGTCGATATCGAGATAGCATTGGATCGTCGGGTTGTTCTTAGGGTCGAAATCGTCTTCGTAATACCAGTTGCTCATGACGATTGACTTGGGCGCCCATTCGAGGAAGTCTTTATGGTCCCATGCGTAATCGGCCCAAATCCACGGCCTTACGTCGAGTTTTTCGCATTGGTCGACAAAGAACAGGAAGTCGTGTTTCCAGAGTTCGCCTTTCCGAATAAGAACGTACTCGAGATCCATGATATCCTGGTGAATATACGCTTCTTCGTCGTAGCCCAGGTGGAAGAATCGCGGATGATCGAAGATTTCCACGACTTCTTTGACCAGATCGGAACAGACTTGATAATAAGTCGGCGTGGAAACCATTCTTGAGTATTGGCCCAGCCAAAGGTCGTGACTGGACGAGAAGTTGAGTTTGGGAATCGGTTCGAGTCCCAATTTTCGCAGCCGATCAAGGTCGCCGCGTAGTTTTTCAACCGACCACGCGCCTTTAATGGCGATTTCCGGATGGCTTTTGTATTGGATTCCTTCGCCGAGGTCGATGACGACCATGTTGAGCCCGAGTTCGGAGGCTTTTTCTGTTAGTTTGTCCCAAAGATCCTCTTCAAAGGTCAGATGGTCGACGGCTCCCATATACGTTCCGGGACGGTCGCCCCACATGTTGTGGCCGAGATGAAGTAAGATTCCCCAGACGAGCGCGTTGTTTTTGGCGGTTTCTTCGGCGAAAAGCCCGGCGTTTGCAAACGCGGAGAGGAGCGGCGACGCGGCGAGCGCGGCGGCGCCCGATTTCATAAACGATCGTCTTGTCATGGATTTCATAGCGAAATCCCCCGTTAAAGTTAATGTTATGGCAAGGAGCAATATTCTGCGACGATTTCAATAGCGGGGTCGCAGGCGGCGGCGATTTAGTTCGCCGTACGCCGCGTCCAAAAGACGCGGCGAAATAAAAAACGCGCAAACCGAACGATCAATAGTTCTTAATAGCGTCGCCGATTTGCTGCAACGAGCGCAGGTTGAGTTCGTGATATTGTTTTTCGGTGAAACGCCACGGAACCTGCAAGTATCCTAAAAGACGTTCTTTAGAAAGTTTTTCACGACCGAATTTTACCGTCTTGGCGAAGTTCTCGTTATGATCCCAAATGTCGGAGCCCGTCGGAATTTGATCGAATCCTGCGGCGTCGAGATCCAGATAGCATTGAATAACCGGGTTCTTTTCCGGATCGAATTCGTCCTCATAGTACCAGTTGCTCATGACGATCGATTTGGGCGCCCATTCGAGGAAATCTTTATGGTCCCACGCGTAATCGGCCCAAATCCACGGTCTTACGTTGTTCTTTTCGCACTGGTCGACGAAGAACAGGAAGTCGTGTTTCCAAAGTTCGCCTTGTCGAATAACGATGTAATCGAGGGACGTTTGATGACGGTACGCTTCTTCGTCGTATCCAAGGTGGAAGAATCGCGGATGATCAAAGATTTCCGTCACTTCTTTGATCAGGTCGGAACAGACTTGATAGTAGGTCGGCGTGGAGACCATTTTCGCGTAGTCGCCGAGCCAGAAGTCGTGGCAGGAGGAGAAGTTGAGTTTCGGAATCGGTTCGAGCCCGAGCTTGCGCAGTCGTTCGAGATCGGAACGAAGTTTGTCGACCGTCCAGGCGCCTTTAATCGCGATTTCCGGATGCGTCTTGTATTGGACGCCTTCGCCAAGATCGATGACGACCATATTGAGCCCGAGTTCCGACGCTTTTTCGGTGAGTTCGTCCCAAAGGTCTTCTTCGAAGGTCAGGTGATCGACGGGCGGCGTGTAAGCGGTTTGCGTGTCGCCCCACATGTTGTGCCCGAGGTGAAGCAGAATTCCCCAGATCAACGGGTTGGTTTTTGCGGCTTCTTCAGCGAAAAGTCCGGCTCCGGCAAACGCCGAGAGGACGGGGGAAGCGGCGAGCGCGGCGGCGCCCGACTTCATAAAAGATCGTCTTGTCATGGGATTCATCGTTCGCTCCTTTTCAATGTTGATTGTCTTTCGTCGCTTTAAAATCGACGTTGCGGGTTATTATAGCGCCGCCGATTGCGCGGCGCCACTAAGGAGCAAAGATTTTTATGATACGCGAGAATCACTTTGACGGCGAGGGACGTTTTTTTATAATCGGAAACGACGCGACGTTGGAGTTGGGAATAATGTTTATTGGCGGCGTTATCCTCGTTTTTCCAAAAACGTGAGAACGCCTTCTTTGCCGGCGGGGGAGTTCCACGATCGCCAGTGTTTTTCCCACGCCCGGTCGACTTCTTCGAGCGTCGGGGTCGTTAACGTCGCGAAAAGGCTTTTCGCTTCTTGCTGAGCGACTTGGCTATTGGTCAGGAAGAGTTCGATCGTTTCTTCGAGCGCTTTTTCGAATTTGTCGACGGGCGCGATTTGTTGAACCAACCCTGTTGTTTTGGCGCGTTGCGCGTCGAAGGGACGCGCGGTAAAGACCGCCTCCTGAAGCGCGGCGATCGGGAATTTTTTCGTTAGAAACGGAAAGAGAAGCGCCGGACATAATCCGCGTTTGACTTCTGTGAACGCCGCTCGGAAATCTTCCGAAGCCAAAACGTAATCGCTTGCCGCGAGAATCCCCGCGCCGCCGCCGCACGCGGCGCCTTCCGCCGCGCCGATCGTCAGCTGGGGAATTCTTTTGATTCTCAACAGAACCTCCTGCACGAGTCTGGGCATGATTTTTCCGCGCGGAATCGTTTCGTCGTCCGGCGTTTGTCTGATCGCGCCGACTGGGATCGACCGGAGTTCCGCGCCGGAAATCGGCTCGCCAAACGTCGCTTCGCGCAGGTCGAGCCCCGAACAGAATGTATGATTGACGCCCCGAAGCGCGAGGATTCTGACGCTTTCGTCCTTTTCCAGACGTTCGAGCTCAGCAATTAAAAGCAAAAGCGCCCGGTACGAGAGCGCGTTGCGTTTTTCCGGTCGATTGAAAACGATCGTTTCGACGGGACGGTTAGAGTCGCGTTCGATCAAAATCGGTATGTCGGGTTCTTTCATGCGGCTTTCCTTCTATTCGCGTTCTTCGTCTGTCGAAACGCCCGACGTATGAGCGCGAGGGTGCGCCTGATTGTAGACGGCGTGGAGCGCGGCGGTCGAGACGTGCGTGTAGATTTGCGTCGTTACGATATTTCGGTGCCCGAGCAGTTCCTGAATCGAACGAATATCGGCTCCGGAGTCGAGCAGATGGGTCGCGAACGAATGACGCAACGAGTGCGGGGAGATTCTCGGATCCAACCCCGTCTGCGCGACGTATTCTTCGAGCTTTTGCGCGACGCCGCGCGTTCCGAGCGGCTTGCCGTTCTTATTGAGAAAGACGCGTTCTTCGAGAAACGCTTCCCAACGATTTCGCGCCGCCGGGTCGTTAAGTTCTTCCGGGGAAGGGGGCTGATATCCGTATTCGGCTTCGTCGGGCGCGAACGGTCGGCTGTTTGGAAAGAAGGTCGCGACAAATCGCTGGGTTTCCCGACTCGGTTCGAGCGGGGTAAATTCTCCTTTGACGCGCCGGCCGCTCTCCTGCGACGCGACGCGCAGGTATTCTCTGCCTCGAACGATATATTTCAGAAGCGATTGTTTCGCGTAGGAGCCGATGAACGCAAAGCGTTCTCTTTTGCCTTTGCCGCGAATTTTGAGCAGGTCTTCGTCCAGAAGCAGGTCGGAAAAAATCAGCCCGACGCATTCGCTTACGCGCAGGCCGCCGGAATAGAGTATTTCCAGAATAGCGCGGTCGCGCAGACCCAGCGGAGAGCTCAGGTCGGGCGCGTCGAGCAATTTGAGGACGTCCGATTGCGAAAGAACCAGGGGAAGGGGACGACGCATGCGCGGATTGCGGAGCGCTTTGGCGGGATTTTGAGTCGCCCAGCCCTCGCGTTCGCCAAAGCGATAGAATCCGCGCAGAGACGCCAGTCGACGCGAGATCGTCGCCTTGCCGTACTCCGCCTCGCTCATTGCCAGAACGTAGCCGCGAAGTTCGGGCGTTCCGATCAGGTCCGGACGCGGACAGACGCCGTCGTGGAGATCGCGCTCGTATTCGAGCCACGCCATGAGATCTTCGCGATAACTCTTGACCGTGTATTGGGAGAAATTCCGCTCGATCGACAAATAGCGAAGGAATTTTGTAATAGGAACGAGCAGGTATTTGTCGGATTCGTTGACGCTCATTAAACCGACGTCCGGGAACGACGTATTTTTAAAAGGACCTGGGAAGCGAGTCGGCGCGACGCCGCGCGGGCAAAAAAATCCCCGTCAAAAACGAACCTTTTCGACGGGGAAGAAAAAAATGAAAGCGAATTTATTTGATTGGGTCAGTCGTCAAAATCGTTGAAGACCGCTCCGCCGACCTTTTTGAACGCGGCTTTTTTAGCGAGCTCGTCGCGAATGATCGCCTGGTTCGCGGCTCGCGCGGCGGCGATTTCCGACTTGCGCTGTTCGCTGCGAATGCGTTGCGTGAGAACGGCGGCGTCGTACCAGGAAAAGCTCATTTCCGGGTCCGAAGCGTAACGCGCTAGCGACTCGAGAACGGCGGCGCGGTTCTTATCGTTGTACATGAAGACATATCGTTCTTTGCCTTTAACGAGAGCTAACACATTAACTTCTTGGTTCATGGTCAGAGCCTTTATTGATTCGGCGCCTTCGACGCCGAAAATACGGTTGTTCTTTGGGGGGGGGTACGATTATGACGCGTTAAAGTTTGCCAAAGTTCTCTATTTTTTCTAAAATGTCGAAAAAAATTAACTCCTTGTGTAGGGGAGCTAATTAAAAAGGGAACAATCCGCGCGTCCGCCAACGCAAAGGGAGGGCGCGCAGACGGGAGACGAACTTGATAAAAGCTCGTAAATTCCCGAGCGAAACTTGCGGTCGACAATTTTTGTTTCCCGCGTCTTGCGTCTACTATTCTAATCGTCCCTTTGCCGGAAAACTTAACCTAAAAATTATTCTTTTAACTTTTTCACCGTTGATTTTGACGGAAACGCTCAGTCGTCGATTCCAAAATTGAGACGTCGAATCGCTCTTGCTTTTCCCAGCGCGGGGTCGACGTCGACGATCGTCCCGTTGAGCCTCGCGTCGCCCGAGGCCACGTCGAAGGACGTCGGAAGACTGGTTCGGAAATTCTCGACGACGCTGTCGATTTTGCGCCCAATCACGCTCTCGAAAGGACCCGTCATGCCGACGTCGCATTGGAACGCCGTTCCGTTGGGAAAGATTTGTTCGTCGGCGGTCGCGACGTGCGTGTGCGTTCCCAGAACCGCGGAA
The DNA here is from genome assembly GCA_017550965.1 of Thermoguttaceae bacterium. Taxonomy (GTDB): domain Bacteria; phylum Planctomycetota; class Planctomycetia; order Pirellulales; family Thermoguttaceae; genus RUG369. The sequence continues at coordinate 2,185 of JAFZNK010000254.1, read as the reverse complement.
AAACGCCCGTCGAGGTATCGGCCCATGATTTGCGTTTCGCTCGTCGCCTCGGCGTGGAAATCGAGGAAACGCGCGCGAACGTCGGCGAATTTTTCGAGGAGTTTGTCGGCGGCGGCCAGCGGATTGTCTCCCTGCGTTTGCATAAAGACTCTGCCCAGGAGCGCCGCGACGCCGATTTTCACGGCGGGCCTCTTTTCCGTAGCCGGCGCTTCCAGAATCGTCCAGCCTCTGCCCGGCGCCTCGGAGGGTAGGTTGGCGGGGCGCACGACGCGTTGGTCGTTGGAACGCAGGACGGGCAAGAAAGACTTTTGTCGGAAGGCGTGATCGCCGAGCGTAACGCAGTCGACGCCCGCCTGAACGATCGCGTTGTATATCTCCGGAGTGATTCCGGAACCCCCGGCGGCGTTTTCCGCGTTGCAGACGACAAAATCGATCTCGTACGTTTCTCTTATGTCGCGCATTCGCCTGATAACGACGTCTCTGCCCGGTTTGCCGACCACGTCCCCCACCATGAGGACGCGAAGAGAGTCGTTTTTTTCGAATCGATCGTCTTTTTCTTTTTTCAACATTGGTCCGGTTTGAAAAAGGGGTTGTTCGTAGTGTTGTCGACAAAAACAAACGCTCAGGCGCCGCTTCGTTTGTCGTCGCGGCGCGCGCGAAAGAAGTCGCGCAGAATTGAGGCGCATTCGTCCCGCAACGTTCCTTCGTCGACCTGGCAGCGCCAGTTGAGTCGCGAGTCGTTTAGCAACTCGTAGAGCGAGACGACCGCGCCCCCTTTGGGATCGCGCGTTCCGAACACGACGCGATCGACTCGCGCCTGAACGAGCGCGCCCGCGCACATAACGCACGGCTCGAGGGTGACGAACAATTCGGAATCTTCAATTCGCCACGACGGAAAAAAGACCGACGCCGCGCGCAAAACGAGCGTCTCCGCATGCGCGGTCGGATCGCAATTGCGTTCGCGTCGATTGTGGTCTCGCGCGATCGCGCGATTTTGACACACGAGAACCGCGCCGATAGGAATTTCGCCTTCTTCGGCGGCGAGCGCGGCTTCCGCAAGCGCCTGACGCATGAAGAATTCGTCCCGGTTTCCGTCGTCGGGCGTCCATTGAAGCGTCGGAACGTCCGATAAAAAAAGCGCGTTCGATCCGCAATGAAGATCGAACGCGCGTTCGTTACGACTGTCGCTCGTCATAAGTCTGTTAGCAAATGAGGGTTAGTAACTTTCATAGGCGTCGTCGTTGAGAGAAAACTCGCTGGAGCCGTAAGAGGCGGAACGAATCTCTCCCTGACTCGCCGTATTCGCGTAAGGCGTGGAAACGGGCGTTTGTTGAACGTACGCGCTTTCCTGGACCTCGGTCTCGCCGTCGAACGTCTGCCCGTCGTTCGCCGCGTAATATTCGACCGATCCGCCTCCGCAATTCTCGCAATCTCCGTTAGCGTCGGAATGTCGCTCCATGCCGCCAAGAACGGAACCGCAACGGTACAATTCGCCCATGCATTGATCGCCGCGTTCCGGCAGGAACGTCGGTTGGCAATAATCGTAAGGCGCCAGACAAGATCGGCATCCGACAAAACCGACCGCAAACGCCATTATAATACCCATTACGATGATACGAGTCATCGAACACGCTCCGTTTCTATCTTGTTATTTCGACCAGGAGAAAAGTTTGTGCAAACGACGCGTTTTAAACGCCGCTTCTACTTCCTATTTTCGTCCCTACATTCAGAATATTTAGTAAAATCCAAAAATTTTAACAAATTCTTTAAAGCGTCAGTCGTTTCGTCCCGCGCGCCTACGCGGTAAAAAGAAATGATTCGCTAATTTTTAGCTCTTTAAAACGATTTTCAAAAAATTTTTTAACGGAAAGCCTTGCGACCGGAATAATTGTTATAAACAGAACTGGAAAAACGCCGTTAAAATGTGAAAATTCATTTTCAACGCCTTTTTTTCATAGAGATTGAAAAAATATCGCATAGAAGTGGAAAAAAAACTTGACCGAAAGCCGCTAGTGATGTTACAATAGGGAGACAACGCTATAATATGGGAGCGGTACGCACCCTTGCCAGCGTAAGCGTCGGTTTGCCGAGCTTGCGCCGCGCGCGTAGCGTTTGTCTAGTCCAAACGCGTCGCCGAGTCAAATCGGCGGCGAAAGAATATCGTTTAAACGAAATTGAGAGCGTC
>JAFZNK010000253.1 GCA_017550965.1 Thermoguttaceae bacterium | reverse complement strand
CTTTGATTTGATTTGTTTTGATTATGTTGATTTTGGTCTTGTGATTCTTGTTCGTTACTTTGGTTTTGTTGATCTTGATTGTTTTGTTGGTCTTCCTGAAGCGGACGAATAATTTCTTCCATGATTTGAAAAGTCCTTTCTTGATTTGTAGCGATCTTTTGAGAGCGCTCAATATCAAGAGAAGAAATCTGTTCCGAATCTGTTCCGAGTAATTGAAGAGTTTGAGCAATTAATGAACGCAATTCCGATTGGTATTTCAGCGCAATTTTGGCCGATTCAAGCGTTCGTTCTTCCAATATTTGAGGCTGCGTGTGTTTCGAAGGTTGATTCGTTTGTTCGTCTGACGATTGATTTGCGGCGGTTCCGGTTGCTAGTGGGGAAGAATTATCCGACTGTTCTTCAAAGACCCAATCTAAATCTTCGTCAGAGTTCGACGAATCCACAATAATCTGAGCTTTTCTTTCAAATTCTTCAACGGAATTGAGGAACGCTTTTCTATTCCAATAGTAAGATTCTATTGGGATTTCTGTGTAACTTGAAAGATTTTCGGTCGTTTTAACCTTTGTTTCTCGTTCTTCATTTTTTGCTGCGCGAATTACAATCTCCGGATACGAAACTGAAACTTCGTCAATTATCTTCAGTTGATTTCGTGCGTTTCTTAAAACCTGACGACTTTTTTTTGAATCATACTGAGACAGCAACGCCGCTGCCTCGCCGTCGAGTTTAACGAATTCTTCTTTGGCAGAGTCGATTTTTGCCATTCCTGCTGAATCTGTCACGGCGTCGACAGACGTTCCTCCTGATCCGGACAATCGATGGGGATCGGCGAATGAATTCTTCATGCCTTCCAAGACGGAGTCTACGTCTTTCACCAATATAGGCAAAGATTTACCGTCGTTAAACATGTTTTGAAAAGAGTTTGCTGCAAAAGGTTTAGCGTCTGTTTCTTCAAGACGTTGGATATATTGGTCCAGTTCCGTTTGAAGCCAGTTCAACCTTATTGTCGGGGAATTGAGACGTTTGGCGCGTAGTTCCAATTCGCGCGCATCTTCATTTTCACGTTGAATACGCGACCAGCTCGCTACGGTTTCCACGTTTTTTCGTGAAAGCTTGTCAAGTTTGTTGTTGGATGAAACGCGGTTGAACCGTATCGAAGCGTCTTGCGACGCTTGAAACGTCTCATGTCGAAGAGCGTCCCGTTTTGCGCGCTCATCATTATATTGGGCTATTATTTCTTCCGAAAGTTTCTGAGAGTCATTATGATTGTCAGTTGCTTCGTTTTCATTTTGCGAGGATCTGTTGTTCGACTGTGAAAGCTTGGCAAGCGTCTTTTGGGCTTGAGATATTTTTTCAACGCCTAGATTATAATTTGAACGCGAGGCTACTTTACTATTGGAGGATTCTGCCAACTGCGCCAATAGTGAAGTCCCTTCTTCAGTTTTTCCTTGTTCGAGCAGTTTTATAGCATAGTTGTAATCCTGGACGTCTTTTCGAGGGTTGGAGCCGAGGTTGCGATTTGATTGTGCCGGAGCTAAAGAATCCACGACGTCAGAAGCGTTTAATTCGCCTGGACAACATGCTTGAGTCGTTCCAAATACGACAAGAATCAGTGAAATGAAAACGCCTTTATTTCGCCTTTGGCGGGAGCGATGAGTAGGAATTAAATAATATCCAATAAACGCAAACAGACCTATCGCCAGAAAAGGTTGATAAAGATCCTTATATCGAACTTGGTTGTTTTCCAACATTTCAGAACGATTTAGCAAATCGACGCCTTCTCGATAAACTTGAGCCAAATTGAGTTGACTATCGGCATAGTAATAGCGTCCGCCTGAGATTTTTGCAATTTCTTGCAACGTTTCAACGTCCGGTTTGCTAACTATAGTTTCTCCGTCAAACATCTTATAGCTTCGACGACCGCTGGCGTCCAAAACGGGGATTTTAGCGCCTTGGAGATTGCCTATGGCGACGACAAAAATTGGGACTCCCGCCTCGGAGGCGTTTCTTGCCGCCTCCAATGGGAGAGAGTCGTGATCCTCGCCGTCTGTAACTAAAAGTATGGCTTGCGATCTTTCTGGGGCAACTCCAAATCGTTCCAGCGCGAGACGAATCGCATCCCCGATGACTGTTCCTGACGTTTGAACGGTCGTAACGTCGATTTTTCTCAAGACGTTCCTAAAAAATTCATAATCAGTAGTCAACGGCGATTCAATTTGCGCCGAACCGGAAAAAGCAATTAGACCAATACGGTCTCCCAGCGCGGCGTCCAGAAAATCTTCAACGTCAAGCTTCGCGATACCTAGTCGATTTGGCTCTATGTCTTCTGCCAACATCGATTCCGAAACGTCAAAAAGAACAAAAATATCGCGCCCCAGCGACTTCGTAGTTTTTTCTTCAAGTTCGGTCGATTTTGGACCGGCGAGAAAAAACAAAAAAGCAAACGCTGAAATTAGTAGTAAAAACACCCTGAGCGCTGAAAGAAATTTTGAGCGGGGGACGATCAGACGTTCCTGCATTTCTTTCGAAAAAACGCCCATAATTGAGTTATAGCGTTTTTGCTCATGTCGAGCTATGAAATAAAACACAAAAGGAATCGCAATCAAACCGATAAGCGCTAGCGGACGGCTCCAAAGCATTTTATTTTCCCGTTCAATTCAAATTAGAATGAAATTTAGTATAACGTTTCGTTAACTACTGTTACATCGCTTACTGATATTACGGAAAACTTCGAAATCTTGTGTTAATTAAAAACGCGTATGCTCCCAAAACGCATATTCCCCAAACTGCAAACCAAATATAAACGTCGCGATAATTGGCATAGGCTCCGGCGTCAAATTTCGAGCGTTCGAGCTGATCGATCTCTTCGTAAACTTCAGTGAGAGAAGCGACGTCGTCGGCGTAAAAATAACGCCCGCCGGTAGCTTGAGCAATCGTTTGCAGCGTCGCTGCATCAAATTCGAGACGTTGCATAGTCATATGCGTTTGACCAGAGGGCAAATAAGTGGGAAAGGGGACAAGACCATTAGTGCCCACTCCAATAGTATAAACTTTAACGCCATAGGTTTTAGCTATTTTAATACCATCTTCGGGACTCAAAACTCCCGCTGTTTGCATGCCGTCGGAGAGAAGAACGACGATTTTGGTTTTGTTAGTCGATTCCTTTAGCATATCAACCGCTGTAGCTAACGCGTCTCCAATCGCGGTTCCGGACTCTTCGTCTAACACTTGAGTTCTTATAACGTTTCCGTTTCTATCGTACAGAGGAACGGGAGTTTTCACTTTTTCCAACAGTTCGAGGAGTGAATTGTGATCCAGCGTTAAAGGACAACATGAATCAACGTAACCTCCAAAAGTTACTAGCGCGATTAGATCGTCCGTTCGACCTTTAAAATCCTTGGAACCAGACACAAATTCTCTGAAAACTTTTTTTACCGCTTTAAGGCGATCGACAGGAACGCCGTCAATTTTGAAGTCTTCCGCCGCCATCGAACCGCTTCTGTCAACGCACATTACTATGGAAATGCCGTTCCCAACGACTCGAGATTCTCGAACTCCAGCTTGCGGTCGTCCAAGAGCCGTGATTAACAGTACTGAACCCAGATAGAAAAGCAAGGGCAAATACTTCTTGAAAACCCCGGCAAAACTTTGCGGGATTTTTTCAATATCTTGCGTAGTGGAAAACAATATTGACGTTTGAATTCGTCGACGCCTATAATAATCGACGATCCCAATAACAAGGAGCGGCGCTAATAAGGCGAACCACGCGGGAGATTCAAATCGAAAAACGTTCATTATGCGTCTTCATTGTAAATGCGAAGCGTTGGAATCCAGACGTTGACAAATGTTAACCGTTCGACTGGGCTGACGCGATCTCAGCAGGCGATTGGTGTTGAGCTCCTGACGTTAGATATTTTTTAACTGTTGAATACGCTCGTTTAACAAAAGTTCGCCAATGTTGATCAGCTTCTGAATTTGTTCAAATATCCTACTGGCGTCGTCGAAAGCGGTCGGTTGACGGGCAAACTTGACGAGATCAATTGCAAGTAGCGACGATTCCAGTAACGAACGAATTTCCTGTTCTTTTAGCGTGTTGAAAGCAACGTTCTTATATTGTTCTGGAGTGATCTCCTCAGAAACGTCTCTCTCAACGTTGAAAGGAGACTTCAACGAGTCGACTGAAAGAGGATATGAATCAATTGCTTTTAATATTTCCGGAGTCGTGCTTTCTTCGGCGTTAAGCGTGAATCGTTCGGCGAGGTAGATTCGTAAAACGGACGCTATCTCTGAATAAAAATCATCTGAGTTCTCCAGGTAAAGACGCGATTCTTTTAATTCGCATAAACGACGAACGGCCTTCTTATAAGGGGCTTCCGGGATTTGTGTCGTAGCGATTTCTTCAATGGTATTTCTACGTTTTAGCATAAGATACGCTATGACGAGCGTCAAACAGATTGTGACAATAACGAACCATATTACAGGAAAAGGTTTGACGGGGGAGAAATCCGCTTTAATATCGTCGACAGAACCGACTGCTTCAATTGTTGGAATTTCAAAAAACAACGGCGAGGTCTGGATGAAGACAGGCGTTTGTTTGTCGTCGTTTGATTCCAGTCGAAAAGGAATTGGCGGTAAAGAGACGTTTCCTCGATTGTTTGGATAAACCAGCCAACTCCTCACGGTTTTTAAAGATTTGTCTTCGTTTTCAATTTTTTTCTCTTCTAGCGGCGTCAAATAAAAGTCGCCGTAAGAACCTGCAAGATCATTGGGCGACGTCGAGAAATTTGAGGGACTCTCCAGCTCTGTTGATAGAATAAACGGTTCCAGCGTCCGAGGTTTTTGTATTGACGCAAAAGTCTTAAGCGTAATTTTCCCCGTGTGCGTTTCAAGGGTTTGTGTTGGAGCAATTTCGCTTAGAGGCGTGTCTTCAACCCTATTGTCGGCTTCTATGGAACGTTCAAAAAAAAACGCAAACGAAATGAGAAAGAACGTCGTCAGCAAAATGCGTTTGTTCAAGATTGTCGGTTTAGCTGACTTCTCGAATGGGAACAAAGCGGTTGGACTGTCCATTTGACGTTTCATTACTAGGATTGTTCGGCTAAAATTGACGATGATCCCTTTGAGGCGTTTAAGGAAATGGGAAAACGTTAGCGTCTGATTCTCGCTCTAAAAAACTCGCGCAACGCCCGAACGTAATCCCCTCCGTTCTCAATAAACAACGGTTCGACATGCGCCTCTTTTAATCTCTCCGCCAGAGCGGCTCGCCTTGCTGTCAGGCGTTTTGAAACGGCATGTCGAACTTTTGTCGACCCCGCGTCGATTTCAACTTCTTTTCCGGTTTCAGGATCGCGAAGTCTTACGAAGCCAGCGTTCGGAAAAGTTTCTTCAAACGGTTCAGAAATGGAGATCGCAACAAGGTCGTGTCGATGGCGGCAATACAAAAGGGGACGTTCCAGTTGCGGCACGTAAAAGTCGCTCAAAATAAATACGACGGCGCGGCGTTTTAAAGTTTTGTCGACAAATTCGAGAGCGGAATTAAGGTCAGTTTCTTCTTCCGTTGGTTTGACGCTTAGCATTTCCTTTGTTAGCCTTAACGCGTAGTTTTTTCCTTTTTGCGGAGGAAAGAACGAGCGAACGCCGTTTGCAAACGTTAAAAGACCAATTTTATCGTTGTTCTTAATTGCGGAGAACATTAAGGAAGCGACGATTTCCGTTGACGTTTCTAAACGAGACACTTTAGAACCGAACAAATTGGAAGCGGAAACGTCGAGCATAAAGAGTAAAGATCGTTCACGTTCTTCTGAAAAACGCTTGACAAACGGTTTTCCAGATCGTGCGGTAACGTTCCAATCAATGCTCCTGACGTCGTCCCCTTCTTGATATTCGCGCACTTCGTCAAACTCAATTCCCTGTCCTCGGAAAGCGCTTTTATATTGGCCGCTAAAAACGTCGTTGGCAATGCGGTTGGAAATGATTTCGATACGTTTAACTTTTCGAAGCAACGACCCCAAGGCTTGCGTGTCGGCGGGTTCCAACGAACTTGCTGACACGTTGCTTTTGAAGCTTAAAAAAGGGAGTATCGTCGATAACAGGGGGCGCATTGATTATCCTAACCGACTTTCGCAAAAGAGAAGAGAAACAGGACGTTTTCTTTTATGGAACAGGGACGACTTCGAGAATTTTCTCAACGACGTCGTCTGTCGTCATTTCATTTGCTTCGGCTTCATAGCTCAGCACAATACGATGGCGCAACGCGTCGGCGGCCAGGTCTTTGACGTCTTGCGGGGTAACGTAACCTCTGTTCGCCAATAATGCCAACGCTTTCGCGCCTTTACCGATACAAAGGGACGCTCGCGGAGAGGCTCCAAATTCTATTTTGTCGGCAAGAACTTTAACTCCAAATTCAAGGGGATTCCTTGTTGCGCGAACAACGTTGAGTATGTAGTCCCTAACGCTTGGATCAATGTAGATTTGTTCGACGATTTCTTGAAGTTTTAATACGTCTTGCGCGGTTAAAACGGGACGGGGGCTGTTGCTGAAACTATTCATTCCACGATCGAAAATTTCGCGTTCTTCGTCAAGCGACGGGTAGCCAATTTTGACTTTTAACATAAAACGATCGACTTGCGCTTCTGGCAACGGGTATGTGCCTTCTTGTTCGATTGGATTTTGTGTCGCCATAACCAGAAAAGGCGCTTCAAGTTCCCATGTTTTTTCTCCAATAGTTACTTGACGTTCTTGCATCGCCTCAAGAAGAGCAGACTGAACTTTCGAAGGCGCGCGATTAATTTCGTCTGCAAGAACGAAATTGGCGAAAATTGGACCTTTACGAGTCTGGAAAGATCCCTGTGCGGGAACGTAGATCATTGTTCCTATAAGGTCGGCTGGGAGAATGTCAGGAGTAAACTGTACGCGCTGGAATTTAGCGTCGAGGGCGTCGGCAAGGGTTTTTATCGCCGTTGTTTTCGCAAGGCCAGGAACGCCTTCCAGTAAAATGTGCCCCCCCGTTAAGACTCCAACTAGAAGACGCGAAATCATGTTCTCTTGACCAACGACAACACGTCCAATTTCTGTGCGAAGTTGGTTTATCTGGTCTATGTATGCGCTGAGAATATCGGTTGGAATCGGTTTCTGTGATGACATTGGAAATACTTAGGTACAAAGTTAAGGATTAACGACGGGTGACGCAGACTCTTGTCTGCAATCTTGTCGGCTTGCTAAACCAAGCCGCACGTCAGTATAGTTGCCAAAGAATCGGAGAACTTTCTCATTATTTTGAAAAAAGAACGAAATGTTCGAAACAATCGATCACGTTTTAACGCGGACTCAACGCTTCACTGCGCCGCTTCACCGGTGTCATTTTCGTGATTCTTCCGATATATGTCAAGCTCTTCTTCTTTGCAGATCCATCCTCTGCAGTTTGGCGCGCCGCATTTACAGGGAATCGCCGACTGCCAGTCCCAACCATAGTCGATTGTCAATTCCTCGCCAGGCTCAATATTATGAAGAGCGTGAACCCATAGTTCGACCGAAAGAGGCGGCGATTCAGCGGAGGATAATTCGTCTTCTATTTGCCATTCGATAAACTGGCAATTAGGGGCGCACGAGTGATTTAAAAATCGATAGGGCGGATAGGGCTCTAACGCCCCGTCTCCGAATTCAACGCAGTAATCTGAACGAAAATCTTTCGGTTTATTCTCGCCAAGCACGCGTCCGACCGCACATCCGCCTTTAATCGAAGCAGTAGCGAATACGCCCAAGCCGCAACGAGGCGTGGAAGCGACTTTGACGCGGTCAAATCGAGTTCGTTTAACTCCGAAAGGCGGGATTGGCTTTTTACCAACGCGACGCTCTGTATGGAGTTCGTTGGAATAGAGCAGGGACGGCGATTTATTGAGCGTTGTTGGCTGCATCCTCGTTTTCCTGCGAAAATTGTTTGATTCGACGATAAAGCGTTCTTTCTCCAACGCCGAGGATTTTGGCAGTTTCTTCACGATTACCGCCGGTTGATCGTAACGTTTCTTGAATGAAAAGGCGTTCCAGAGCTTCAAGCGTAAGACCGACGAACGGCTTAAGGGAATTTTCTGTTTCAGGGGACGCGCTGACAATCGCCCCGTTTGCAGTTCGACCGATCGCGGGATGCTCTTCTTCGTCTTCAAATTCGTCTCGCCCAACTATGTTTTTAGCTTCGAAGTCCCCTATAGTCGCGCTTACGTCGTTGGAAGTCGCCTCAAGTATTTCGTCGGGAAGATCGTCGACGTCGACAAGTCCGTCAAAATCGACGACCACCATACTTTCAGCGACATTTCGTAATTGTCGGACATTTCCCGGCCAGTCATAGGTTAAGAGGCGACGTCTTGCCGCTTGCGACACCCCTTTGATCGATTTGTCGTACTTTTTAGAAAAAATACGTATAAAATGATCGAGCAAAACGGGCAGGTCGTCTCGACGTTCTTTGAGACTCGGCAAGCGGAGAGTAACGACCTTCAAACGATGGTAAAGATCCCGACGGAAAGATCCCGATTCAACGGCTTCTTCAAGATTGCGGTTAGTCGCCGATACGAGTCGAACATTAACCTTGATCGCCTTATTAGAGCCAACTGGCATTATTTCGCCGCTTTCAAGGACCCGAAGCAATTTAACCTGTGTTGATAAAGGCATATCGCCAACTTCGTCCAGAAATATTGTTCCGCCGTTGGCGTACTCAAATTTTCCAACTCGGTCGGTGGTCGCGTCGGTAAAAGCGCCTTTGAGATGTCCAAACAGTTCGCTTTCAAGAAGGTTTTCGCTTAGAGCGGCGCAGTTAAGCGCGACGAAAGGTTTGTTTTTTCTCAGACTGTTATGGTGCAAGGCTTGTGCAAAAAGTTCTTTGCCAGTTCCCGTGTCTCCAAGAATGAGGACGGTCGCGTCTGTTGGAGCGATTCGTTTCAGGCGTTCGATAGCCTTTAACATGGCCGGACTACTGCCCACAACGCCGTCAAAGCCAAACTTTTCGTCTAATCGAGCTTTTAGTTGTTGATTGTCTCTTCGCAGGCGGGCCGCGTCCCCCGCCTTTTGAACGATTGACCGAAGTTGTTTCAAATCAAGCGGCTTTTGAAGATAATTAAACGCTCCCTGAAGCATAGCTTCGACCGCCGTCTCGACTCCATTAAAAGCCGTCATTAACACGACTTCTGTTTCGGGAGATTCTCGTTTAACTTCTTTAAGAATTTGGAGACCGCCGTCGTTAGTTTCGAGCATCAAATCAGTAACGACAACGTCAAAGTGTTGGCGACTAATTTGTTCTTTGGCCTCTTTCGCTGAGTTAACGATAAGACATTGAGCGTTAATTCGCTCCAAACTGGCAGCTACGACTTCTGCATGCGCAGGTTCGTCGTCAACTACCAAGACTGACAAAGGTTCGTCAGCGGTTACGTTCGTAACGTCGTCTACTTTGGGTCTTGCCAATGTTGCCTCCCAACAACTAAAACGTCGCCTTGTCTTGTCTATCTATGACGCTCTCTGCAAAAAACACTCGTCGTAAACACAATAATCCTATTATGGCAAGATTTAGGGCGACGCTAAGTTAATGCCTAACGCAAGTTAAGAGAGAGTTCCGTTCAGGTTCCAAAACACGACGATTCTTGCGGATAATAACGTCAAACGAGCCTGCCCTTAGTGGAAAAACTCTCCAGTAGCAATTGTAACGATATTTAGCTAAGAACAAGGGGCAGTTTGAAAAACATAGTTTTTGTCGCATTAATGAACGGTAGAGCCCTCGCATACGTCAAAAGATGGGACAACACTACAAGGGGTGAAGGTTTTTTTATGTCTTTTCTGGAACGAGTTGCCCTCTCTGAATTTTGACGAGTAGTTCTAGACGAGTTTAGGCAATAGTTGTCTCTTTAACGATTTTTCATATAATCGTGTTAACTAGGTGTTGCTTTAATGTTTTTCCTTTGTTTTAGAAGATCATGACGCCCGAACTCAATTTACAAGACCCCCGTTATATTATTGAACGACCGAACAATTCGCTTCTCGTTGTTCGTATGATTTCTCAGCCATATCAAGGAAAGGATTTGCCCGACGCTCAATTTACTTTTCGAATTGGCGAACCGCAATTTGACGTCTGGCTTGCAAGATATTTTGAACAAGAACGAAAACGCGCAAATACAGACGTTTAGCTTTGCATTTTTTGTCCCTATGTTTGTTTTTAACGATAATAACAAATATGTGTTTTGTATGCGTTTGGCGCGTGGTATTCTCTGAATGCCTAGCTTTTTAGCGCTTTTTGCGAGGGACGATGCGTCTAAAGAGAGCGTCGTCGTTTATCCGAAACGCATGGGAACATACTTAAGGATTTCCGCAACCTTGAAATTGATCTTCAAAAGTGAAACACGAAGAGAACGAGGCGACAAACAAAAGGGGAATCCTTGAATCAGATTTTCCTTGAAATCGTTTGAAAAGGATTCCCCAAGATTTGAAAAAATCTTCGTTGTTGGTTAGTACTGTTTGTCGGATACTAATCCTTCTTTGCAGGGTCGGCGGCGACGCCCTCAAAAGTTAATTTTACAGGCTTAATGGAACCGTCGTCGTTGAAGAACAATTCGTCTATGCAAGTCATACGAGAGTTGCCGTCTCTTTCGGTAATAGGTCTTCGGTGGTAGATTGCGTACCATTTTCCAGACGGCGAATGAAGGACGCTATGGTGTCCCGCTCCGTTGCCGACAAGAGGATCTGGTTCAATGATCTTGCCAATTCTTCTAAAAGGTCCAAAAGGAGAGTCTGAAATTGCATAGGCGACATTGTAGTTTGGCGTCGTCCAACCGCCTTCTGACCACATGAAGTAGTATTTGCCGTCCTTCTTGAGCATAAACGGTCCTTCTACGTAGTTTCTGGGCGTAACTTCTCGATAGTACTCGCCGTCCTCAAAGGG
>JAFZNK010000033.1 GCA_017550965.1 Thermoguttaceae bacterium | reverse complement strand
CCCTTTGTTATGCAAGTTGACGATCAGTTCCTTGAACTTTCTTCGAGTCTCGACACAGACGTGCTTTAAATTTGTAGTTTCCATGCTCTCAGCATAGCAATTCTCTTTCAGATTGTCGATATCAAATGGCCGAAGTAATAGATCGCGTAGGTCTCGTTTCCGACGGACGCCGCGACGTAGTACGCCTGATCTGATTTGAAGATTTTCTCGTCGTCAAAGTCCGGCTTTAAGTTCGGCCAGTCGAAACTTTCAAAGAATCCGCGCATGATCCCCTGTTGCCACGCGGATTCGAATTCGACCGCCTCGCTCCACCGAACCGCCTTATCTTCCGGCGTAATCGTGTCCAGTCCGTCGTTCGACGTCGTGTCGAGGTCGTAGTTGCCGTTGTAAAGCCAGATATCCGCCGCGCCGTACCCCACGCCCGCGAATCCGGAGAGCATGGCGATCCACGACTGCATTCGCGCGCCGGCGTCCTTTGTCCAGAGATTGCAGTATTTCCCTTCGTAGTTGATCGCGACTTTGCCGCTTTCCCAATAGTCCCGCGCGGTTTTGCCGCTCTCCTGACCCGCGACGTTCGGCCCCCACTGCGCCGCCCACCAGTCGTGCCCGGTTCGCGCCGACACGTCTTCGCTGTAAAACGCGGATTTTCCGCCGTTGTCCCGGCTCGGCTCGGAGGAGCCCGCGCCCGTGACCGAGGTATATAAAGTGTTCTCCTGATGGCAGGAAAGGGGATGACGATACGCGTCGTATTTATGGATGAACTCCGCGACTTTCACCCACGGGTTGTCGTTGGAATCGTAGAACTTCTGATCGCCGCGTTCACGATAGAAGTCGTTGTCGGCTTCCTGCGCGAGCGTCCACATCACCGGATAGGCGGCATACCGCGCGACCCAGTAGCGGGAAATAGCTTCGAGATACCGCTCGTCGTCGGCGAGCGCCTTGGTCATGGAACTGCAGAAGAAGAATTCCGCGTTGGCGTGGACGAGGCCCTTTTCGGCAAGGTACTGATAATACCGATCGTTCATTTTGAAGGCGACGGCGTCGGACGCGTCAAGTTCCCCGTCGGCAAGATTTGCGTTCGTCCCGATCGGTTCGGACTGGTAGACGGTGAAACCCTGTTCGACGCGCTTGTCGACGATATATTTGAAGTGCGATTTCGCGCCCGTGTCCCCCGCGTATGGACCGGGAGAATCGAATTCCTCCCGATACAGGCTCCAGTGCGTGTCGCCGAGGTAGAAGAAGGGCGTCCCGTCCGCGTAGACAAAGCGCTTCGAGCCGTTTGTCTTGACGAAGCCGCGCTTGTAGATTTCAAGGTCCCCGGAATACGGCTTCGCGATCACCTTTCCCGTTTTTCCGTCGAGATCGGGATCTTCCGGAGCTACGGTAACATAATCCCATTCTCCCGTTTCGGTTGGGGCGAAGCGCGCGACGAACGTCCCCTCTCCGTCCCAGAAGCCGGGAATCGTGAGGGACGTCCCGGAAGCCTGATTCGTGAACGCGACGTCAAATTGCGCGTAGACCTGCTCGCCCTCGCCGTAGCTCTTGTTCGAGGTAAAAGGCAAATCCACGGCAATCCACGTCTCCGTTTCGACGCGCGCGGGTTCTCCGTCCTTTGGCTCGGTTTCGGAAGGCTCCGTCCCGCGAAACTCGGCCCCGACGTCATTGTTCCCCGAGGCGGCGAAGGAAACTGCGCATAGCGACAAAAGGGATACGAGGAGCGTCGTATTGGAAAGAAATATTCGTTTGTTCAGCATAAGACAATTCCGTCCGATTAACAATGGGTTACGTCTCAAATTTGCTCGTTTCTCACGTCGTTTTCAGTTCGCCGTTACGCCGACATTTTAATCCAGGATAGCGAGAAAGTAAACCTGATCGTCAATAATCCTCGAAACTATTTTATGGGCGTCGACGGACGTTGTTGAAACGGCTATATTCTGAATTAAAAGGCGTTATTGGGGAACGCCGCGTTTCGGCTCCGGCCGTCTGTCGTGAAAACCGCCGTTAAATCCGTATCGTTTATAAAAGTTCAACTTTTGGAACTAGTTCAAAGCGAGACAAGGACTTCCTGTGCAATTGGCGTTTAGTACGCGACAGCCAATTCTTCCAAAATTATTTGACGTCTCTGTTGCGTTCCATTATATTTAAGTCGACGCGTTTATCGGAAGCGCGTCGATTTTTTATTTTACGCGAGGAGACGAAAGACGATGAAGAACTTATTCGATTTGACGGGTCGCAAGGCGTTGGTCACGGGCGCGAGCGGCGGAATTGGCAAAGGGTACGCTTACGCGCTGGCGTCGGCGGGCGCGGACGTCGCGATTTTGTGCCGAAACGCGGACGCGGGCGAGAAAGTCGCGGCGGAACTTAAAGAAACGTTTGGCGTCGACTCGTTCTTTCAGTCGTGCGACGTTTCCGTCGAGTCGAGCGTCGACGCGGCGGTCGCGGCGGTCGTCGAACGGTTCGGCAAGTTGGATATCGGGGTCAACAACGCGGGGATCGGGATCCTTGGCGGCGACGCCGACTATTCGCTCGACGACTGGAACAAAGTCATTGGCGTCAACTTGACGGGGATGTGGCTCTGCGCGCGCGCCGAAGGCCGCGTTTTTATTAAACAGGGAACGGGCGGGAAAATTATCAACACCGCGTCGATGTCCGCGCGAATCAGCAACTGCAATGTCTCGTACAACGCGAGCAAGGCGGCGGTCGTCGAGATGACGCGCATGCTCGCCGCCGAATGGGGCGCGTTTAATATCAACGTCAACTCGATTAGTCCGAGCTACTTGCTTTCGCCGATGCACGCGTCGACTCCGTTGGAGATAAGACAGAAGATTCGCGAATTGACCCCGCTGGGGCATGTCGAACGGCCCGAAGATTTGTACGGCCCCGTGATCTTCCTGGCGTCGGACGCGTCGAACTACGTTACCGGCCACGATTTATTAGTCGACGGCGGACACACGCTCAACGCGTGGATGGCGCCGTTAGGACGCGCCGTTCCGCCAAGAGTGTCGCCCGAGGAAGAGTCGAAGCAGTTGAAAAAAGATTTGGCGATGTTGGGCGTCCCGTGCGACGAAAACGGGATCAATTTCGATTTGCATCCGGAAATCGCCGGCGCGTACAGGGCGATGTTGGATAATTGAATTTGGTAAAACGCCGCGTTTTAATAACGACGATGCGGCGTCAGCCGCGAGGCGTCACCCGCGCGAAGCGCGAAAGCCGCCTCCATTGGGGGCGGACAAGAGCGTCGCGTTGTCGATACGGTCTGAATAACGCGACGGTTAATGATGATTTGATTAAATAACGTGACGCCTCGCGGCTTCGCCGCTTCGTCGTTATTTTTTGTGATATTTGGCGTCGACGAAGTTTATCGTTTTTATCCGTATCATCGGCGCGCCGTCTTGTTATTGTTTTTTGTTGCGTTTAGCGTCGCCTG
>JAFZNK010000252.1 GCA_017550965.1 Thermoguttaceae bacterium | reverse complement strand
CTTGCCGTGGTCGATGTGGCTGATGGTGCCGACGTTCACGTGCGGCTTGTTACGTACGAAAGTTTCTTTCGCCATTTAATAAATCTCCTTAAAGTAGGAACGGGGCTTTCAAGGCTCTAAAAGCGAAAACTACCCCTATCAAGCCCTCGAGAAAAAAAGCACCCGATGAGATTTGAACTCATGACCTCGTCCTTACCAAGGACGCGCTCTAACGACTGAGCTAGGGGTGCGCGGTAGGACCTGATTGGAGCTTAAACCGCCGGGCGGAGCTAAGCCCCAAATTTCCTCCGACGATTAACGCCGACCGCCGAATCGCTTCGACGGATCGTGAAGCGGGTGAAGGGAGTCGAACCCTCGTCGTCAGCTTGGAAGGCTGTCGCTCTACCGTTGAGCTACACCCGCGATGCGAACTACTTCGCGTTTAAATTGAGTGGGGGTTGAAGGATTCGAACCTCCGAAAGCAGTGCTAGCAGATTTACAGTCTGTCCCCTTTGACCACTCGGGAAAACCCCCGTTTGTCAAAAAATTTTTGACGTCGTATGTTGTTAAATATCTTTCGCTCAACGAGGTCGGCAAAGTGGGGGTTGAAGGATTCGAACCTCCGAAGGCGTCGCCAGCAGATTTACAGTCTGTCCCCTTTGACCACTCGGGAAAACCCCCATAAAGCTGTCGCTTCACAGACGCCGACCCACAACAGAGCCTTGCTCTTGCGTAGAGCTAGCGCGGGGAATCGAACCCCGAACCTGTTGATTACAAATCAACTGCTCTGCCGATTGAGCTACGCTAGCCTTTTTGGCTTTTGGCAAGCGCGATTTCGTCTATTTTAGCGCCCTCGCCAAAGTCGTCAAGAGACTTTCGAAAAAATAATTTCCCGGTTATTCAGCGGCTGACGCGGACGTTTATCTTACGCTCGACCCTTTCGTCAATCGACGCGTTGCGCAATCGACCGCAAGAATATACCCCCGTTTGTTTTTTTCGCAAGGGGCGTCGTTCCCAAATTCTCCGTATAATTGTTAGAAAAAGACTTTTTCCAACTCTCTTGCGCGGACGCCTTGCGCGCGCTATCTTGAAATCGCGGCCAAATCGTACGCCCACGCTTCCGCGACGTACGGCAAGTTGACGTTTCGATCGACTTTCTCCATCGCGTCGAGCGTTAAATCGACGCAATCGAGCATGTCCCGCGACGCCGTCCCGCCGTTCTCGACGATTCGACGAACAAACGGCGCGTATTTGCCCTGCGGAATCTTCGCCGGCTCTTCGAGCGCCAAAAACGCCGCGCGAAAGAACGCGATCGATTCCTTAAAGACGTTTTGCAGTCTTCTTCGGCGCAAGACGGCCTCTTTGCCCGCCGCGTCGACAAATTCGCAAAGTTTGACCGCGAATTCGACGCCGCGGATCGGACGGCGCGCAAGCTCCGAGAAAAGCGTCTGTTGAAATTCGGAGAATTTCGCGTCGAGAGCTTTTTCCGCCTCTTCCAGGGAGCCCGCGGAGAGTCGCGCGACCGCGTCCGCCTCTTCCTGCGTTTCGACTTTCCCCTGACGCAGGAGAATCGCCGCAAGCGCGTCGTTCGAGAGAGAATTGAATCGGAACGTCTGACAGCGCGAGCGAATTGTCGGGAGCTGTTTGGCCGCGCTCGTGCCGATTAGAAAAATAATCGTATTTGGCGGGGGTTCTTCAAGCGTTTTAAGGAGCGCGTTCGCCCCTTCAAGATTGAAAAAATCCGCGTCGTCGACGACCGCGATTTTACGGCCGCCCATAAACGCCGTCTGATTGAGCTCAAAACACAGTCCGGAACGCATGCGCGCGTCTTTGTCGCCGATAAGCGCTTCAAGAGGCAGCAACGACTTGTCGGCGGGCTTGCAGACGTAATGAAAATCGGGATGCGTCGGAAGGGGCGGACTGTTCGGATCGACGCTCCACTCGAATTGCTTGCAATTCTCGCACTCGCCGCACGGCTGAAATCGCTCGAGTTCCGCGACGGGATCAGGAGCCGCGTCCGATTCGAGCGCGGCGTCGCCCGATTGAAGAAAATGACGACTGCAAAGAAGCGTCTTGGCCAACGCGAAGGCGAACGAACGCTTGCCTACGCCCGCGGGCCCGACGAAAAGAAAACTTCCGCCGAGTCGTCGGCGACGGTTCGCGCGCGCGAATTGCAACGCGATTTCGTCGACTCCCAAAATTCCCTGCCACGCCATGTCGTCGATGATCTTTCGTTAAAAAACCGAAGCTCGCCCCAAAATCATTCTTTATTCCAGACGCAAACGCCGCCGGGTCGGTCTTCAAGAGTAATTCCAATTTCCTTGAGCCGATTGCGAATTTCGTCCGCCGTCGCGAAATCTTTGTTTTTCTTGGCGGCGCGGCGCAAATCGATAAGCAAATTCATAAGCGGCTCGACAAGCGCGTCGTTTTGCGAAGTTTCCTCTTCGACGGGCGCGCGGAAAAGGCCGAGCGTAGCGGCCAATTCGCGAAAGACCGTCGTCGCCGCGACGAGCGCCTTGCGCGCGTCTTCCGTTTCGGCCGCGGGCGCGGTTTCCAACTTGTTCGACTCGATAAATTTGTTCAACGCGCGCGCGAAATCGAAGAAGACGGCGATACCGCCGGCGGTGTTGAAGTCGTCGTCCATCGACTCGATAAACTTGGCGCGGAACTCTTTAACCTGCTTGCCGAAGTCGCCGTCGAGCGCAGGCGTTTTTTCAAATTCGTCTCCTTCGGCGCGCGTCTTCGCATACTCGAGCGCGTAGAACGATTGTCCCGTTACTTCTTCAAAACGCTTGAAATAGCGATAGAAGCTCTCGAGCCCCTTCCCGACTTCCTGAAGTCGTTCTTCGCTGTAGTCGATTGGGCGGCGATAGTGGCTCGACAGCAGGAAGAAACGAATGTTTTCCGGCTTGAATTTTTTGAGCAGATCGCGGAACGCCGACGCGCCCTTGGACTTGCTGATTTTGCCCGCCTCCTGAGACGCCAAATCGCCTTCTTTAGCTTCGGGAGCCGCTTCGCGCGTCTTGCGGCCGCCGACTTTGCCGACTTCGTTGGACGCCTGCATCAGCCCGTTGTGCATCCAGAACTTCGCCATCAACTTGCCGTTGCGCGCTTCGCTCTGCGCGATCTCGTTCTCATGATGCGGGAATTGCAGGTCGAGCCCGCCGCCGTGAATATCGAACGTTTCGCCCAAAAGGCTGCAGCTCATCACGCTACACTCGATGTGCCAGCCCGGTCGGCCTTTGCCCCAGGGGGAGTCCCAGGACGGTTCGCCCGGCTTCGCCGATTTCCAAAGCGCAAAGTCGAAATTCGAATGTTTGCGATCGGCCATTCCGCCCCCTTCGCCGCTCATCTGCTCGAGGGTTCGGTTGCTCAACTTGCCGTACTCGGGGAATTTGGCGACGTCGAAGTAGACGTCCCCTTCGGATTCGTACGCGAACCCTTTGTCGATCAGATCGGAGGTGAATTTAATAATTTCGTCGATGTAGTCGGTCGCCTTCGGGAAGAAGTCGATTGTGTCGACGCCCATCGCCGCGAGATTGTTTTTATAATCTTCGGTCATTTCGGCGGCGATTTGGGGCATGGGAACGCCGCGTTTGTTCGATTCGGCGATGAGTTTGTCGTCGACGTCGGTAATGTTGACGACCCACGTCGTTTCGTAGCCGGAATACGTAAGATAACGCTTGATCGTGTCGAAAATCGTCGGCCCGACCATGTGCCCAATATGGCTCGGTTTATAAACGGTCGGTCCGCAAAGGTATATGCCGACCTTGCCCGGCGTTACCGGCTGAAACTCTTCTTTAGTACGGGACAACGTGTTAAAAACTCGAAGCATATTGGAATCTCTGATTATCGAAATGTGGTTGTAATCGCGATTGTTTGCGGACGTTTCCCTTAAAACGCGTCCGCGTTCCCGCTAATGATATATCGACGCGAAATTTTTTCAAGGACGGGGCTTTATTGAAGAAGCGTCGCCGACTTCGTCGTTGAGAAAACCGCCGCGCGAAGAATAACGCCGCCCTCGTTTTTCAATCCCATCGTTGTAAAAAACGTGTCATTTTCCGCCATGAACAACCGTTTTATCGCGTTCGCGGCGGATTATCCACACTATTTTGGAATCGTCGTCGACGTTATTAAACAAATCTCCAAAACAGGCGTCGGTTATGTAACGCTTTACACTAACGGCGTTTATACGCTTTACAATGATTGAACAACTCAAACGAGTCCGACATGAGGCGCTAAAAAAACGCCCGACACAATAATCATGCCGGGCGCTTTTGAAAAAACGTCGTTAAAACAGACGCGACTATTTGGCGCCTTCTCCCGAATAATCGATATCGAAGTGTTCGTCTTTCTTCGTAACGTTGATCGTCTTTTCCTCGGTGAAGACTTTGCCGGGGATATCCTCGTACTTGTTCGCTTCGCGATCGGGATACAAAGGATCGGGCACGAACGTGCCGACGACCTTGGAACCAAGGACGTTCGTCAATTTTTTCTCGCCTTTTGTAACTTCGCAGTCGAACGCCCCTTCTTTAATAATCGCGCCTTCGCTCATGCCCGTCGAAGAATCGACGAACGTTACGGAACCCGTCTCGACCTTTTCGCCCGCTACGGAGATCGTTCCGGTAATGTGAACTTTTTTGGGTCCCTTCTGGCAACCGAGCGTCAACGCCGCGCAAAGGCACAGCGTCAAAGCGATCATACATCGTTTGTTATTCATTGCAAAAACTCGCTTTTCTCTATAAATGTCCAGCGCCGCGTTCGTAAAAACGCGCGCCAAAAAAAGGACGGCAAAACGCGCCGGAAGACCCGCTTTGCCGTCGTCTGTCTCATACGTTCGTCATAAAACGACGCGCCTGAAATCACGGAGTGTTGGTCGTTTCGCCGCCGTAGGTGGAGCCGAGCGCCTTCCAGACGTCCGCCGCGATCGTGTCGGAGAAGAAACGAACGGAACCGTCGCCCATCGCCGCGTTCACGCCGCCGCCATGATTGCTACGCGCCGCGTAATATTCAGTAGAGGCGATCTCGACGCAGGGACGGCGTTTGTTCGTCGGGCCGACGCTGGACGTAATATCCGGACACTGACCGCTGGCCATCGCGTCGGGGGTCGAGGAGTTCGGGGTCTGAATCGTCGCGAACATCGAAGCCATGCATTCGTCGTTGTAGACGTCGCCGCGCTTGTCGCCGTCGACTCCGCCGTTAATGAGCAGAAGCTCGGAGAACATCAACGTGTTCGAAAGACCGTCGGTTACCTGCCCCATCTGAACGACCGTGCTCAAACCGAAAATCGAGCCTTCGAACGTCGTGTACAGGTTCGTGTGTTGCGATTGTACGGCAGTTCCGTGGGTATAGGCGTGATAACCGTGACAGCCGACGTAGTTGCAACGCGCGCGCCCGTAAGTCTGGCTCGGGGCGATCTCGTTGCCGGGAATGTCGCTCGGGCAATAGAGCATGTCGAACTTGGCGCTTTCGACCGCCTTCGGATCGCGGTTCGAGTTGCCTTCCTGGTTGTTCGGATATTGATAGAAATGCAATTTGAAATCGTACTGCGCCGCGAGCGCCTGCTGTTCGATGAACGCGTACATACGCGGAAGCCACGAGCAGCGCTTATCGATGCCGATGTAACCGGCAGAAGACCCGTTCGTGGCGCCGATCGGGAACGTCTGTTTGTTAATGTCGCAGTAGTTGTGCGTCGCCAATCCCCATTGTTTGAGGTTGTTCGTGCACTGCATACGACGAGCCGCTTCGCGCGCCGCCTGGACGGCCGGAAGCAAAAGACCGATCAAAATGCCGATGATCGCGATAACGACCAACAGCTCGACGAGGGTAAAGCCGCCGTTTTGTCTGGAAATTTTGCGCATCACATTGTCTCCGGAGTTGTGAAATAAAAAACGGAATAACGCCTCTGCGTAAAGATAGCGTCAACTTAACTATGATAGTCTCTCGGAAACGTTGCGTCAACGGCCTGATTCCAAAAAAAACGATATTTTCTTGAAATCGCTTTAGTTATAGCATCCACATTAATAAAAATGACGCACAATATTGCGTCAACGGTAGAGTCTACAAAAAGAGAAGAACGCGTTTGGACGGAATCTGAATTAATCAAAAAAAACGTCCGACGCGGAAAAATTCGCGCCGGACGTCTTAATAATAATCGGATTGTCGACCGGGAAACGGCTAGTTAGCGGCGCCTTCTCCCGAATAATCGATATCGAAGTGTTCGTCTTTCTTGGTAACGTTGATCGTCTTTTCCTCGGTGAAGACTTTGCCGGGAATATCCTCAAGCTTATTCGCCGTTCGGTCCGGATACAACGGATCGGGGACGAACGTGCCGACGACCTTCGAACCAAGAACGTTCGTCACTTTCTTTTCGCCTTTGGTCACTTCGCAGTCGAACGTGCCGTCCTTAATGACCGCGCCCTCGTTCATGCCGGTCGCGGCGTCGACAAACGAAATAGAACCTGTCTCGACTTTTTCGCCGGCGACGGAAACCGTCCCGGTAATGTGAACTTTTTTAGGTCCTTTTTGGCAGCCGAGCGCCAACGTCGCGCAAAGGCATAACGCCATGGCGACCATGAAACGTTTACTATTCATCATATGCTCGCTTTTCTGTAAAAACATGGACGGCAAAACGCGCCCAAACGCCCGTTTTGCCGTCGTTCGCGTCGTGCGACCGTTTGAAAACGGTTCGCGTCAAAATCACATGCTCGTGGTCGTTTCGCCGCCCCACGCAGAACCAAGCGCCTTCCAGACGTCCGCCGCGATCGTGTCGGAAACAAAACGAACGGAGCCGTCCGCCATCGCCGCGTTCACGCCGCCGCCGTGGTTGCTGCGCGCCGCGTAGTATTCGGTGGAAGCGACTTCCACGCAGGGACGACGTTTGTTCGACGGACCGACGCTGGACGTAATGTCCGGGCATTGTCCGCCGGCCATGGCGTCGGGCGTGGAAGAGTTCGGCGTAATAAGCGTCGAGAACATCGAGCTCATGCGCTCGTCGTTGTAAATATCGCCGCGTTTGTCGCCGTCGACCCCGCCGTTGATCAGCAGAACTTCGGAAAACGCCACCGTGTTCGAAAGACCGTCGGTTACCTGCCCCATCTGAACGACCGCGCTAAGGCAGAAAATAGCCCCGTCGATTTTCTTGTACAGGTTTTGGTGCTGGCTCGGAACTTCCCATCCGTGATAGTAGGCGCGATAACCGGCGCAACCGACATAGTTGCCGCGCGCGCGACCGTACGTCTGGCTTGGAGCGATCTCGTTGCCGGGAATGTCGCTCGGGCAGTAGAGCATGTCAAACTTGGCGCTTTCGACCGCTTTCGGATTGCGATTCGAGTTGCCTTCCTGATTGTTCGGATATTGATAGAAGTGGAGTTTGAAATCGTACTGCGCCGCGAGCGCCTGCTGTTCGATGAAAGCGTACATACGCGGGACCCACGTGCAGCGCTTGTCGATGCCGATACGGGACATGGAGTCGGCCATCGTGGCGCCGATCGGGAACGTTTGTTTGTTTATGTCGCAATAGTTGTGCGTCGCGAGTCCCCATTGTTTGAGGTTGTTCGTGCATTGCATACGGCGAGCCGCTTCGCGCGCCGCCTGGACGGCCGGAAGCAAAAGACCGATCAAAATGCCGATGATCGCGATAACGACCAACAATTCGACAAGGGTAAAACCTTTGCGATTAGGGGTAGTGTTCATGACGGAACCCTTTAAAAAATCAGATATCAAAATACCGCGCCGCTCTGACTTCGTCAAACAAAAGCCGCGCGCGTCAATCGTCGTTTCAACGTCGCTACAAAAGTCGTTTCAAAAGCTGCCGAACGAACGCGCCGAAAAAGCGCGTCTCGTCGTCCTTCGTCTATCAAATTGTCGGCTCGACGTCGCGTTTTCTTCAACGCTATCGAACCTCCAACCACAATTTTAACTGTTTTTTGCAAATTATCAAGACAATCTTCCGGGGACTCTCCTAAATTTTTTCAACGCCAACATTTGTGTCAACAATCTTTTTTTTGACTCAGGCCCGGTCGCGTCGACGCCGCCGACAATCGAAGAATTCGTCCATTCAGGGGGAACCGCCGCCGCGCGAATTAGACCGAAAAGAAGTCGCCAAGCGCTTGTCGCGCGCGCTTCGGCGTGATATGATTACGGCGACAGACAAGCGGATTGTGTCGACGCAAGCGCGTCGAGATCGCGAGTTTTTACTCTCCAACGAAAACGAAAAACACTATGACTTGCTTTATTCAAACGCTCGTCGACGCGTTGACCTCGCCGACGCTTCTCGCCCTTGTCGCCGCCTCCGGCGCGTTTCTTGCGACGATCGGCGGCTCCGATTCCAACGACGACGGAAACGAAGAGAACGACGAAGAGGAAGACTGGGACGACGAAGACGACAATTTCGATCCCGACTTTGATTTCAAATTCAGCAAAAAAGAGCTGCAGGAATTTGAAGAAATGATCGCGCAAACGAACGCGCGCATTACGGAGCTCGTCGACGTCCTTGACGAGAACCCGGAAAACAGACAGGAAGTCGAAGACGAGCTCGTTCGATTGTATCTTTCGCGCGCGGCAAGATACCAGGAGGAAGAAGAATTCGATCGGGCGGCCGAAGACTACGCCGCCGCTTTTGGTCGAATTGAAGAGTACGTCGACTCTTACGGCGAGTCGGTCGACATGCTCAAACAACTTGCGGCGGCGCGCCTCAATTACGGAATCTTGCTCAACGATTGCGGCGACCTCGACGAAGCGGACCGCCAATACGCGCTCTGCGAAGAAACAAACGAAAAACTCGCCGCGTTTGGAGACGGCGAAGCGAAGCTGGACCTCGTCGGGGTCAAATTAAATCGCGCGGCGATCGAGTTTGAAAGGGGGAATCGCTCCTCCGGTCTTAACGCGCTTGACGACGCGATCGAAGAATTCCAACGAATCGCGGAAGCGGACCACGAACGCAACGACGAAGCGTGTTTTTATCTCGCCAAAGCGCTCGTTACCAAGGCGGACTATCTTCGCGCCGAACTTGACGACGACGATTTTGACAGTCCCGACGCGACGGAAGCGCGCGCGGCGTCCAAACGAGCCGTCGACGTCTATCGAACCCTTGTCAACGCCGGACACACCAACTACAAACGCGACCTTGCCGACAGCCTCGTCGCCTGGGTCGCGACGTCTCCGAAACGTTCCCACGAAGACGTCGTCGCCGCCGTCAACGCGCTGGGCGAAGCGTGTCAGGCGTTCGATTCGGCCGTCAAATGCGGGGAGGTCGACGCGGTCGTCGACCTCTTTGACGCGACGTTGCAACGCGCCGACTTGCTCTGGGGATCAGATCACAAAAAAGAAGCGTTGGCCGTTTACGAGACCTTCATCGAAACGTTCGACGTGTTGGCTAATTCGGACGAACTTCCTATGCTCGAAGGACTTGCCGTCGCCTATCAGCGTCGCGCGCAAATTCAAAAAGGCGTCGTCAAAATCGACAAAACGATCAACGATTTGGCCATGGCGATTAACCTTCAGACGAAAATCGCCGACGATTTAATCGAGTCGCTCCGAGAAAAACACGAATGCGAACACGAATGCGAATGCGAACACGACCATGATCACGAGCGCTGCGAACACGAACACTGCGGTTGCGGCTGCGGAGGTTGCGGAGAGGCCGAGCGAAAGTTTCTTGTGGAAAAGTGGGTCGACGACAATTTCCGCGCGTTGACCGAATGTTTCTACGAACAAGCCGTTCTCTACCTGGAAAAAAGGAAACTCGATTACGTCAGCGGATGTTGCGACGCCGCCAGGAAAATTGAAGAACGATATCGCGAAGTCCTGCGCGACGACGAAAAACTCGATATGGAGTTCGCCGATCAACTGCGCGATTTGTCTTACGCGCTGTAACGGAGACGCCGCCGATTCGCGTCGGCGGCGATATTTTTACGCTTTGAACGCGTCAAAGGAAAAGTCATGTCCAACTCGCTGTTTCGCTTTCTCGCGACCGCCGTATTCGTCGCGACGGTTGTTCCCGCTTTTGCGCAAATCTCCGAACGCAATCCGAGCGATCGAACGCCCGACCCCGCGAAAACGGAAAATTTCCGTTCCAAAGGGTACGGCGTTTTCGTTCACTATCTCGACGGGCTGCAAAACGGCGCGTCGACGGTCAACAGTCTCGGCAAAGAAACAAGTTGGAACGAATGCGTCGACGAATTTGACGTCGAACTCTTCGCGAACCAAATCGCGGAAACCGGCGCGGGATACGTCTTCTTCACGGTCATGCAACAAACGCGATCCATGCCCGCGCCCAACGCTACGTTCGACCGGCTTACGGGCTACAAGCCCGGCGAAGCGTGTTCGAAGCGCGACCTGATTATGGAAATCGCCGACGCGCTCGAAGCGCGCGGAATCGATCTGTATCTCTATTGGACGGGCGACGGTCCTCTGCGCGATCCGCAAGCGTTTGAAGGGCTCAAAGGATCTATCCCGGTTACGAAAGAATATATGCAAAACTGGTCCGACGTCGTCGCGGAGTACGGGCGGCGGTACGGAACCAAGGTCAAGGGCTGGTGGATCGACGGAAGCTATTCGTGGATCGGACATAACGAGGAAACGCGCGAAATCCTCGCGCAAGGGCTTCGCGCCGGAAACCCCGACCGCATCCTGGCGTTCAATCCCGGCGTCGATCCGAAAGTCATGGCGTATTCGGACTGCGACGACTTCACCGCCGGAGAACAAAATTCGTTTGAGTCGATTCCCGAAACGGGCCGGTTTCTCAAAGGCGCGCAATGGCATATTTTGACGTTCCTGGGCGAATTCTGGGGCAAGCCCGGTTGCAAGCTGACCAAGAGCGAACTGGCTCAGTACGTCTGGACGGTCAACCGACGCGGGGGAGTCGTTTCGATCGACGTCGTTCTCTATCGCGACGGCGGTCTTGATCGTTCGCAACTTGAAACGCTCAAAGCGCTTCGACCCGCGCTCGAGGCGAAAAAAGAGGCGCTTCAACAACGTCGCGACTCCGGCAATTTGGCCGCCGACGCGCTCGCGTTTCTGAGAAGCGCCGACGAACAACGCGCGTTGATTCCGTCCGTAGGCCTGGTTCACGCGGCGGACAAAGGCGTCGACGGCGATCCGAACACGGCGGCGGTCGGAGGCGGAGAATGGTCGTGGGCGTATTGCGTCGAACTGACCGAGCCCGGCGACGCGTCGAAAATCGAACTTCTTTTTGGCGGCGGGTATCCGACCGATTTTGAAGTCTTCGTCAAAGCGGACGACGCCGACTGGGATTCGCTCGGAAGAATCGCCAACCCCGACGGACAAAGAGAATACGAATTCAACTTCGACAAAAGAAAAGTCTCCGCCGTAAAAGTCGTCGCGTGGAAGCCGGACGGGCCCGATCAGCCCGGCGTTCAGATGAGCGTCGCCGAACTGAGCGTCTTCTAATCGCGTTTACCTTAGGGTTCGCAACAAATGAGACAAGCGTACGTTGACAACATTAAGTGGGCGACCGTCATGTTGGTCGTGATCTATCACGTGATTTTCATGTTTAACGCCAACGGGATCGAAGGCGTGATGGGGCCGCTTTGCGAAAAACAGCCGCAGGACGTTTTTCAATACCTCGTCTACCCGTGGTTTATGGCGGCGCTATTTCTCGTCGCGGGCATGAACTCATGGTCGTCTTTACAGACGCGGTCCGATCGAGAGTTTATTCGTTCCCGAACCGTCAAATTGCTCGTCCCCTCGACGCTCGGTCTTTTCGCGTTTCAGTGGATCCAGGGCTGGGTCAATCTTACGATTTCCGGCGCGTTTGACAAAATGCCCGCCGAGACGCCGGGTATTGCTAAATTTCTGATCATGGCGGAAGTCGGATGCGGCGTTTTGTGGTTCGCCCGAACGCTCTGGCTCTTTTCGATCGCGCTGGTTTTCATAAGATATTACGAAAAAGGCAGGCTGCGTTCGCGACTCTCAAACGTCAATCCGTTTTTCATTCTCGGGGCGTTCCTGTTTTGGGGCGGCGCGCATATTCTGAACGTTCCCGTCGTTGCATGCTACAAGTTCGGATTCTACGGGGTCGCGTTCTTTTTAGGCTATTTCGTCTTCTCGCATGAAAAGAACATCGAGACGATCGTCAAGTTGGCGCCCTGTTCGCTGTGCGCTTCAATTGCGTTCGGCATTAATTACGTCATGAAATATTACGGTCAGAATTACGTCGAAACCGCCGTGTTCGGCTCGTTTCTGTCGACGTTTTACGCCTGGTTTACAATCCTGGCGATACTCGGCTTTGCAAAAAAATACGCCGACGTCTCCACCCCGTTCGCAAAGTGGGCGTCGCAAAGAAGCTGGGGGCTCTACGTCTTTCATTATCTTGGCGTCTCGTCGTGCGCCCTGCTTCTGTACAAAAGCGGCCTGCCCCCGGCGGCGATCTATGTAATCACCGCAATCGCCGGATTCGGCGTCGGGTACGGACTCTACGAGATTATTTCGAGAATCCCCGTCTACCGATGGTTTGTTTTGGGAATAGAAGAAAAACGCAATAATCCCAGAGCGTCAGACAAACAGGACGACGCGTCAATTTCGTAAAGGAAGCCGGGCTGCAAAGCCCCGAATAACTACGCCGACGTCGAACAGTCAAGTCGTTCGTCAAAAAAAAACCGCGTCTGGCGTCGTCAAACGTCAGGCGCGGCTTGATAAACCTGTCGCGTTCAAAAGCGAGGGGAAGCTCAGTCTTCGAGAACGATCTCGATATTTTTGTTTCCGCCGGACGGAATTTCAATTTCGAGCGGGCTGTTGAGCGGATCGCCGTATTTCACGGGCAGGAATTGCTCGTTAACAACCTTGTCCTTGTTGTATTGGACTTCCTCGTTTCCCGCTTGCTTCTCTTTCTCGATGTATTCGCTAAGCGGAATCCCGTCAAGCATTTGAACTTCTTTCTTAACGACGGCTCGGTATTTGCCGGGAACGGCGCCGTCGCCGGGACGGTCGGTCATTAAGGTGAAGGCGCCTTTTTCGTCGGTTCGGGCGGTGGCGACGCAGTTGGTCATCGATTCGTCGATAGGACGCATTTCGATAATCGCGTCGGCAACCAGTTCGCCTTTGTACGTTACGGTTCCGGCCGCCTTGACCAGACCGCTACGCGAGCCGCTTCCGCCCTTATTGCAACCGGCGAAAACGCACGTCAACGCGCAAAGAACCGTCAAACCAAAGAATAATCTATTGAGTTTCATCGTCTTGTTCCAGTTTTCCTGTTTCTACAAATGCGGCGTTCAAATTTACGTTGTTTCGTAAACGTGAACGCCGCGTCATATCGCCTCCGCTAAGCGCGGGAGGTCAAACTAACTTAAAATCACATGCTGGACGTGGTTTCGCCGCCGTTGCAGGATCCCATCGCGCCCCAGACGCCGTAAGCGCTCTTAGCGGCGACGGAACGCGTTCCGGGGCAATCCGGAGCCTGAATAACGATGCTCTGGCTCAAATCGCCGCAGTCGACCGTGTCGCTGATAAAGCGAACGGAACCGTCGGCCATAACGCCGTTGACGCCGCCGCTATGATTGCTCGTCGCCGAGCAAATAAGCGTGTCGGTGCCGTCGCCGTTGCAACCGCAGGAAGGTCCGTTAGGAGGCATAATCGTGAAGAACGTGGTGTGCATGAACGTCCAGTAGCCGAAAATCGTGCCGGAACCGTTGTAGGTCGTGGCGTTGGCGACATACGTGCCGTTGTTGCCGACAAGGGTCATGCAGTTCGCTTTCGGGCTGTGGCCGCCAGACCAAAGGTCGCCGATCGCCCAACCGGACTTGATCTTGGGATCCTGGCCGTTGGGGAAACGAGTATAACCGCCGGGGCTGGCGCAACGTTCGGACATCAGAATCGTGTTGCTCGTGCCGTCGGTGATGGCGGAGAGACTCGGGCAATAACCGGTTCCATAACCGCCGCGGCTACTGTGAACCATAGCGAACACGGAACGCTTGTTGTGAGGACAACGAGCTTCGCTGGATCTCTGGTCGTTGTACCAACCGCGACCGTTGAGCATATCCGCGTAGCTGAAACGATAGTTGCACATCGTGGCGGGGGTGGAGCCGTCGCTCAACACTGCCCCCTTGCCGGCGGCGGCGTCGGACGGACAAATAATCGTGGGGATAACGCCCGAGAACGCCTTGTTATCGGCGTCAAACGGTTCGATTTGCCAAACGCCGCGACCGTTGCCGGCGGCGATCGTTTGATAACGCGCCTGCTGTTCGAAGTACGGAAGCATGCCGATGTACGGCGTGTAGTCGTACGGATACGTGCCGCCGAGCCCGTAGCCGGGCAGGCAGTTGTTCGTGTCGTGATAGTTCTGGATCGCCAGACCGAGTTGTTTAAGGTTGTTCGTGCATTGCATACGACGCGCCGCCTCGCGAGCCGCCTGGACGGCGGGAAGGAGCAGGCCGATCAAAATGCCGATGATCGCGATAACGACCAGGAGTTCGACAAGGGTAAAACCCTTATTGCTATTCTTGCGCATTAAAAAATCTCCGCTAACGAAAATGTTACTAAAAACAAACAAAACCCTACATAGTAGAGGCCTTTTCCATTATAGTATTGAGACGGCCAAGCGTCAAGAGACGTCCAGTAAAAATGGAAAAAAGAGAGGAAAAGTCAAAACGCAACAAAACCAACGTTCTGAAACGAGACTCGCGGAACGACAAAAAAGGAGCCGCGCCCGACGTCGTGGAACGCCAAACGCGGCTCTTAACGAGGAGTCGTTAAACAATTTAAAATCAGTTGGCCGCGCTTTCGCCGCCGTTGATCGAGCCCATCGCGCCCCAGACGCCGTAGGGACTCTTACCCGCGAGCGAACGCGTGCCTGTTCCCGTCGCTTTATTGACGCAGTCGACGGAAAGATCGCCGCAGTCGATCGTGTCGCTGACGAAACGGACGGAACCGTCGCCCATTACGCAGTTGACGCCCCCGCTGTGATAACTCGTCGGCGAGGAGATGAGCGTGTCGCCCCAGTCGTTGCCGCAGGAAGGCCCGTTAGGCGGCATAACCGTATGGAAGACGGTGAAGTTCGGATAGTACATACCGTACAGCGAGCCGGAACCCGCGTAGCTCCTCGCCGTCGAAATATACGTGTCGCCGTTGCCGACGAGCGTCATGCACGCCGATTTCGGGTTGCTGCCCCACATGTTGGCGACCGCCCAACCGGTCTTGATTTTGGGGTCGGCTTCGCTGGTGTAGCGACCGCGCGGATTCGCGCAGCGCTCGGACATGAAAATCGTGTTGCTCGTGCCGTCGGTAACGGCGGAGAAGCTCGGGCAGTAACCGGTGCCGGTGCCGCGGCCGGCGTTCCTCATCGTGAACACGGAACGAGAGTTGTGCGGGCAACGCGCTTCGCTCGAACGGCAGTCGTTCCACCAACCGCGCCCGTTGACGAGGTCGGCGTGGCTGAAACGATAATTACACGCCGTAAACGGCGCGGAGTAGCCGCTTTCCTGAAAACCTTTGCCGCCGACGGCGTCGGACGGACAGATGATCGTGGAGATCACGCCTTCAAACGCGGAGCAATTGTCAAACGGCTCGATTTCCCAAACGCCTCGGCTGTCGCCGGCGGCGAGGGTCGCGTAACGCGCTTGCTGTTCATAGAAGGGCAGCATGCCGATATACGGCGTGTAGTCGTAAGGACCGTTGCCGCCGAATCCGTAACCGGGCAGGCAACCTTCGGTGTCGTGATAGTTGTGAATCGCGAGACCAAGTTGCTTGAGGTTGTTGGTGCATTGCATACGGCGCGCCGCCTCGCGAGCCGCCTGAACGGCCGGAAGCAAAAGCCCGATTAAAATGCCGATAATCGCGATAACGACCAACAATTCAACGAGGGTAAAACCCTTGCGAGAAGAGGAAGTTTTCATAGTAAATCCTTCTAACAATAAACGCCATGACGTCGCGCGACGTCCCGACTTCGTCAGAAAAACGCGCTCGCCGCAAAAAAGTAAAGTCGACGCTCGCGCGGAACGTCCGCCAAATTCTCCACTGACAAAACTGCGCAATTCTGAAAATCCGTCGATATAAACCCTTTTTATCGTCGACATGTCGCGACGTTTTCTTAAAGCCGACGCCTGCGCGGCGTAAATTTTCGACTTTCAGGGAACGATCAGGACGTTTTTAACGACCTTGCGAAATAATCCTGAATCAACTTTTTGCGTCGACGCCCCCTCTCATATTAAACGCCGCGACCCGTCTTCGGTTCCGCAAACATTTACGCGTTTAAGCAAAAAGCCCCGCGTATAAAATTATATTATAGACGGTTGTCGACGTCAAATAGTTTCTGAAAAAAGACCGTTAAATTAAAGAAAGACAATCCGGTTTTGACGTCAACGCCGCCAATACCGCCGCCGGACTACGGCGGACAAGCCGCCTTCGTCCTTTCGAAGGCGGCTTGCGAACTGGAGTTTTAGGACCGCGTTAGTCGAGAAACATACGTTCGAGCGCCGCCTCGTTGCCCGCAGCGTCCGAGCGACGGAGCCTACCAACGGGAGGCGGTTCTAAGAAGCGCCCTACCGCTTGCGGCTCCTATGCGCCGGCGACCGAGGGAAGCGGTAATTCGTCAATTTACGGAAGGCAAACCGCCTTCGAGATTCAACGCCTTACTAAGGACGTCCGGAGAAACGCCAGCCTGGATAAGGCGGTTGATTATGAACGTTCGCTCCTCCGCAAATCCTTCTTCGAACCCTCTCTTCAGTATTTCCTCTTCCTTCTCTCGGTCGTTGATTTCCCGGAGTTTTTCTTCGTCAAAAAGATCTTCCAACATGTCGGCAACCTCCGTTTTATGCTTTTTCAGACACGGGACAGGCTCCGCGCAAACGAATGTTCGTCAATTTACAGAGGGAGTTCCTCCTTCAAGATTCAGCGCCTGATTGAGTTGTTCCATAGAAAATCCGGCTTGAAGAAGTTGATTGATTACAAGCGCGCGGCCTTTTTCGAATCCTTTTTCGAGTCCTTCTTCGAGTCCTTCTTCGCGTCCTCTCTTCAAATATTCCTCTTCCTTCTCTCGGTCGTTGATTTCCCGGAGTTTTTCTTCGTCAAACAAATCTTCCAACATGTCGGCAACCTCCGTTCTGTGTTTTTTCAGATACGCGACAAGATACCCTTTTTCAAGACAAATACGTATCGTTTCTTTCGCGCATTCTTCCGCGTTTCCGTATATTTCCCGTTGTTCGTCGTACACGTGGCACAAGCCGATATACTGTCCGTAAATCGTCGCGACGTCGTCGCCTTTTAGGACTCTTACCCTGACGTCAAGCGAGCCCGTTCCGCCAAAAAAAGTTTCGTTAAAGGAAACGAAGTCGGGAACGTCCTTCTTGCCGGTGTATACCACGTACAGTTCCGCTTTCGGCAGGGACAACGGCTTGTTGGAATGGATGTTCAATCCCTTCTCGGCGACGTATTGCTGATACGTCCCCAGGGTGTAGAACAACATACGCAACGTGATATTGACGTCCCACGCGCTCTGCGCCTCGACGAGCAAAACGTACCTGTCTCCAATCGTGAACCCAAGGTCGTTGCACAGCGAGTTAATAAAAGTCCATTTCAGCGTTTTTATATCGACGTCGCATATGTCCGCTTCCTGATCCTCCGGGTGAAGATCCTTATACAGCTGCAAAACATACGACTTGTCGCTGAACAAATCGCAAAAAACGCTGTCTTTCAATCGACGTTTCGCCGTTTTCTTCGACTTTCGTCCGTTTGTTTTTTTCATAGGCCCGTTTCTCCGCCTCCTTTTTTCATTATAGCACGGAAAAAGGGCCGACGTCAAATAGTTTCTGAAAAAAGACTGCGCTTTTGTTAAACGATTTCAGGACCGTTAGATTAAAGAAAGACAATCCGGTTTTGACGTCAACGCCGCCAATACCGCCGCCGGACTACGGCGGACAAGCCGCCTTCGTCCTTTCGAAGGCGGCTTGCGAACTGGAGTTTTAGGACCGCGTTAGTCGAGAAACGCTACGTTTGAGCGCCGCCTTGCTTGCCCGCGGCTTTCATTCGGCGGCGACGCGTCGCGCGTTCGGCGACTTACAGCCCCGTTTGTTTTTCAATCTCGGCGATTTTTTGAACGCGCGGCTCGTGGCGTCCGCCGTCGTAGCCCGTTTCCATCCAGATGCGAACGAGCGATTCGATCGCCGGTATGCTTAGAAATTCCCCGGAGACGCACAAGACGTTGGCGTCGTTATGGCGGCGGCTGAGCTCGGCGGCGACCTCGTTGAAACACACCGCCGCGCGCACGCCAAAGAATTTATTCGCGGTAATACACATGCCGATTCCCGTGCCGCAAACGAGGACGCCGCGATCGGCTTTTCCTTCCGACACAAGTTCGGCGACGGCCGCGGCGACGTCGGGATAGTCGACGCACTCGGTCGTTTCGACGGCGGCGAAAGCGTCGACGGAATCGGACGCTTCGTACTTGTCGAGCGGCTGTCCGTACTCGACGGGCCGAACGCGCATGCCTTCGCCGGAATCGGCGATATAAAACGCGCCGACAATCCGATCGACGTCGGACGATTGCGCGTCGTATTCCAAATCAGCGTGATGATCGCGCAAAAACACGTCCCTTACCAGACGATACGCGACTTTTCCTCCGCGATGGTCGCTTCCTATGGCGATTCTCATCGTTATATCCCCAGCGCTGTTGACGTTGCGTCGGGGGGCGTTCTTCGATCGCGAACGCTCGCGTCAAAGCCTCCCCGGCGTAAAAGCGGAAGAATTATAACAAAATAAGAAAAAGCGTCAACCGGGGTCGCCGAATTTAGCTTCGGCGCAAATATGAGTACCCGCCGTTCGCCTGAATATCCTGACCGTTGACAAACGACGCTTCGTCGGAAAGGAGGAACCGAACGACTTTGGCGATTTCCTCCGGAGTTCCCCAGCGTTTCGCAAGAGATTCGTCGATCGCGCGGCGATTCGCGGCGTCCGACGCGTCGGCTCCCCACGTCGTTTTGATCCAGCCCGGCGAGACCGAGTTCACGCGAACATAAGGCGCAAGTTCCTGCGCGAGCGACCTGGCGAACGCGACGACCGCGCCTTTGCACGTCGAATAAATCTGGGCCGTTTCGCCTTCCTGACCTCGCGACACGCCGTCCCAGCCAAAGAGGACGACGCTCGGCTGAAAATCGACGCTCGCGTCGCGACGCTTGCGTTCCGCCAGCGCTTTGCCAATCGTTCGCGCGAGAACAATCGTCGAGGCGACGTCGATCCGCCACGCTTTTTCGAGCCGTTCGTCGAAATCGAGCGTTTTGCTCTCGCGCGTCATCAAATCGACGCCGGAAGCGACGACCAACGCGTCAAGTCGGGGCGCGTTCAGAAAATCTTCGGCCAGCCGGGCCGCGCCCGATGAGCTTGAAAGATCCGCGCGAAACGTTTGAATCGACGCGTCGCGTTCTTGTCGCGCCTTGTCGACGCGTTCGACAAGCTCGTCGTAGCGCGAATTCGCCGAAAGCAAAAGATCGACGTCGTCGTTGAGATAGGAGGAAACGAGCGCGGAGCCAATTCCGCCGCTCGCGCCGACGATCGCGACGCAACGCCTTGTTCGTTTGTCGTTCGCCATTATCGCGCGTCCTCAATTGCGTTGGAGTTCGCCGCCGCGCGCAACTTTTCTTCGCGTTCTTTCATGCGCGCCTTGAGTCGCTTAAAATCGGCGCGCAAAAAGACGACCGCGACGACAAACCCGACAAAATCGGCGGCGGGGAACGAGAACCAGCACCCGTTGAGTCCCTTCCCGTATCCCAGGAATCGTTCGAACAGCCATGTCGACACGATCAAACAGGGCAACAGGAAGAACAGCTGACGAACGAGCGTCATCATCAGCGCGAGAATCGGACGGCCTTGCGCCTGGAAATATCCGCTCGCCAGAACGTTAACCGCGATAAGCGGAAGCGCGACGCACACCGAGCGAACCGCGATCACGCCGAGAGCCAGCTTTTCCGCGTACCCTTCTTCGCTCGCTCTTAAAAACCATTTGACGGCCGCTTCGGGATAAGACATTAAGAACGCCCACGCTATCGCGGCGGCGACGACGGCGACTTTGAGCGCCAACTTGATCGTCGCCAGAACGCGATCGGGACGCCCCGCGCCGGAATTGTACCCGACGATCGGCTGAACGCCCTGCCCCAGTCCGAGGAACGGCATGATAATCGTCGACGAAATCGCGACGACAGTCCCCATGATCCCAATAGCAAGATCGCCCCCGTCGAACGAATAACCGCGCGCGGCGCCGTAAAGATCCCCGTAATGTCCGAGAAGGTTGTTTTGCGTCGTCTGGAGAACGCCCGAACAAACCTGGGTCGCAAAAGGAACCGCGCCGCATACGGCGATCGTTTTGGTCAGTTTCCAGTCGAAACGACTGATATATCGCCAACGCCAGCGCAAAATCGTCTTGCCGGAAAAGTACAGATAGCAGATCCAGCCCGCCGCGACGGCGCACGCGATCACGTTCGCAAGCCCCGCGCCCCAAATCCCGGTGCGAAGGACGAAAAGGAAATAGTAGTCGAGAATCGCGTTGATTACGGCGGAAAGGAGCATCGAGACCATCGCTATCATCGGCTTGCCTTCGGCGCGAACGAAATTATTGACGCCGTAGGCGATATGTTGCGTGAACACGCCCCAAATGACGACCGAAAGATACGATTTCGCCAGACTGAACACCGAGTTGGGATCAGACGCGTCCCCCGTCGCCCCGACAAATCGCAGGATCGGCTCGAGAAAAAGCTGACCGAAAAAGATAAAAAGAGCCGCGGTAATCGCCGACAGAAAGAGAGCCTGCCCAAGCGCTTCTTCCGCCTTGTCGTTATCCCTCTCGCCAAGGCGAATGGAGATAATGATCGTCGCGCCGGTTCCGATCGTCATGGCGACGGCCAAAAACATCACGATCACCGGAAAAGCGACGGTAACGGCCGCGACGCCGTCCATGCCGAACCGTTGCGCGACAAAGATTCGCGCGACAAGATTGTAGGTTACCGAAACAAGCGACGCGATAATCGCCGGCGTGGAAAACTGGACCAGGAGCCTGGGAATCGAGCGCGATTCCATAAACTCCGGATTCTTCGCGGCGGGAACTTTCGCCGGACGCGACGGGACGTCGACCGTCGAAAGGTCGTTCGATTCGGACTTGGCGGGAACTGACATGTCGTTGACCTTAGCGAGCGGCGCGCGCCGCCCTTTTGGATATGCGCTGGGCGCGAACAGGTTCGTCAATTCTACCGTCGCGGCGTATTTTTACAAGGGGCGCGAAGTCGGCCGCAAACGCAAAATCGGCGGCGTCCTTTACGGAAACGCCGCCGATTATTTTACGCGCCGGGCGTCGACCGACCCGTCGGCGTCAGAACAATTTGACGTACTGCGGAAGTTCGCCAATCAGCGGCTTCAAATAGTCGACGCATTCTTTGGTAACAAACAAATTCTCCGCGTCGACGTATTCGAGCGGCATCGGCTTGGCTTCGACGGCGACCGCCTGGAGCGGCGCGGTCTCGTATTCGACTTTGTAAGGATCGTTGGAAACGCGATTCATCGTCACCATAACGCCGCTCTGGCCTTCGAGCGCGAGTTCGACGGCGCGACGACCGCAATTCCACGCTTCCTGAATGTCGAGCGCGGTCGTTCGGTCGGCTCCGCACATCGGCAGCGATTCCGTAACCTGGAATTCGCCGCGGCACCCGCCTTCGGTCTTGCCGTCGCGCTTGAGATGCTTGCCAAGCATACGGTGAAGAGCGATCGCGACGCTTGTGCCCGCCATCGCGCCAAGTTCCTGATTCCCGAATTTGTCGAGCGTGGCCTCTTTTTTGATTTCGACGCCGTCCGCGTCAAGCGAGCTGACGACGACTTTGTTCGCGTCGCGAATCCCCTCGCCGCAAACGACGGACACGAATCCGTATTTGTCGTAGGTTTCCTGAGCTTTCGCAATGAACTTGTCGAACTCAAACGGAATCT
Source organism: Thermoguttaceae bacterium (assembly GCA_017550965.1). Taxonomy (GTDB): domain Bacteria; phylum Planctomycetota; class Planctomycetia; order Pirellulales; family Thermoguttaceae; genus RUG369. Next base: position 17,075 of record JAFZNK010000252.1, on the reverse strand, counting down.
CGGGGACCAGAATAATGTGCGGCGCGTCTTCCGGATCGACTTTCGCGCACGCGGCGGCGGCGGGAAGCCAACCGGCGTCGCGACCGATCGTCTGGAAGATCACGTATTGGTCGACTTTCTTCATGTCGCGCGCCAAAACGCCCGCCTGCTTGACCGACAGCGCGACGTAACGCGCGGCGGAGCCGAAGCCGGGCGTGTGGTCGGTCGCGAAAAGGTCGTTGTCGACCGTCTTCGGCACGCCGACGCCGCGAAGATCGTAGCCTTGTTCCTTGCAGTACTTTTCGACGCGATGAATGGTGTCCATCGTGTCGTTGCCGCCGGCGAGGAAGTAGTAACGAATATTGTACTTCTTGAGCTGTTCGAGAATGACCGGGAAATCGGCGTCCTGAACCTTATGACGGCAACTGCCCAACGCGCTGCCCGGCGTCGTTTTCAACCCTTCGATCGTCGCGGGGTCGATCGAGCCAAAGTCGAGAACCTTGTCCTGCATAAAGCCTTCGATCCCGTACTGCATGCCGAACACTTTGTCGATCTTAGAGTTCGGGTCTTTTTGACCGAGTTCGAAACAGCCTTGAACGACGCCGCAAAGGCTCGAATTAATGACGCTCGTAGGGCCGCCGCTTTGGCCGACAATCGCGTTGCCTTGAAACATATGTTCTCTCCTAATCGTCTGACAGTTTGATCGAATTAAAGCTCGCGCGCTCGCGAGGGCGCGCGATTCGACGTTGCGTTGATTGTAATCGATTCTTTTTTAATTCGCAAGAGGCGACGCTCAAAGCGCGCCGGTCCAGCGAACAAGTTGCGCGAAGAATTGCGCGTAATAGCGGCCGATTTCGACAAACAGATCTTTGCCAAGTCGCTCGGGCAGTTCCTGAAAGATTCGCGGAGTTCCCCAGTCGACCATGCCGCCGATCCAGTGCGGAGCGACGTCCGAGGCAAACGCGGCGACGCGCCCTTTGCCGGCCTGGCCCGTAACGAGAAACGGGAATTTTTCGAGCAGTTCCAATTTCACGTCGGTTTGTTCGATCGGCGCGGAAGGATCGTCGAGGACTTTCGTCCACGTCGTTTGCGTGCGGAACCCTTCGAGCAAAACGCTCGCGCCTTCTTTCGCCTCGAATTGATTGTAGCCGCCGACGCCGGGAGCCGTCGACCACGGAAGATCGGCGACGATCGGATGATCGAGCGTCGTCGGCCGCAGCAACACCGGAGAAGAATAATTGCGGCGATCGTCGGAATCCCGCATGATCACCGGCATGATCTCGGCGATCGGCGAACGATGATATTCGCCAAGTCGGCCGTAGTAACTCTCCCAGCCGCCGAGCATAAGAACGCCCGCGCCCTTCTCTTTCGCCGTCGCGACGATATGTTCCATGTCGCCCGGCTGAAAACCGCCGACGGCGTAGTCGCTCAATATGTAGAGCGAATACGCGCGGCTTTGAAAATCAGACGCCGTCGACGTTCCGCCGTCGACGCGTTCGAAGTCGATTCCGAACCGCGTCATGACGCCGCAAAGATACGCGGCCGCGCGCGACGCGTCGTCGTCGCCCAAGTAAAGAACTTTCTTTTCGAGTTCCATCGTTTCTCCTTCAGGCGCGCTTGCCGCTCTCACTTCTCCGCGTCGGCGAAGAGTTTCTTGCACTGCTGGGGATCGAAAATGTCGAAGATCGCTTCGCGAATGAATTCTTCGACGCCGTTTTCGCGCTGAATTTTGATCGTAAGATCGATTTGCTTTTGGCTCTTGTATTGAAGAATGCCGTTGATCTTGCGTTCAAACAGGTCTTCGGAAACGGTGACGCGAAGGGTCGGAGGCGTGATAAAGTTGCTGTACGTCGCGAATTCGTAGATGGCGGGAATATCGGGAATCGGCTCGCCAAGTTCCGGCCAAATCGTTCCCTGAGCGTGGAAGATGCTGATCATCGCCTCGGAATTCGTGAATTTGTGATCCGGATGCAAGTCGGTGATCGACGGCACGAACAAACGCGTCGGACGCGTCTGACGCAGAAGCCAGACGAGCGAGTTCTGGACGCCGCAGGCGCCTTCGATAACCGGGCCTTCGCCGGGCGCGCCCGTCGAGAAACGACGGCCCGCCTGAACGTTCAGGGAACCGTCGTCGTGGCCGAGGAAGTAGAGGTTTTCAGCGGGAAGACCAAGCGCGGAAAAAGAATCCGTGCATTCCTGACGGCGAACGTCGGCGATCGTCTCGCGTTCTTCGGGCGTGCAATATCCCATCTGACCGTTGGTAACGACGCCCGCGAACGTCTTGATCCCGCAGAAGAGCGCGGAAATAAACGTCAGGCCGCAACCGCAAATAATGTCGTCGTCGTGGGGCGACAGGAAGAGCCAGCGCTCGTTTTCGCCTTGCCAATTCGGGAAGATATCGGCGGGATTCGCCGAAGAAGTCAAACCTTCGTCGTTACGACGCGTGAAAAGTACGGAACTCATCTTTCTTTCGCTTTCTCAGGGGAAGGGATAAATAAACGGGAAAACAACGCGTATCTTAAAAAGTTAGCTATAACTAACTTAAAATTAGACGTCTCTAACAAGTCTCCATAAAGAACCGTCCCTTCCCGTCGAGGCCGACTGAAAAGGGACGTAAGTCTGTATTATGGAGAATCGCCTAACCTTGACGTCGACGCGCTTTCGCCCTGTTCGAAAAGAAGAGCCGAAAGCGCGACCTCGTCTAAACTTACTTTTTCACCTCTTCGACCTCTTCGTTGCCGATTTTACGAGCGCGCTGAGGATGGTCGAGATCGACGCCAAGCGCGACGCCCGTTTGGACGAGGAGGTTCCAGCCGGCGACGAGTTGGAAGAACGGCTCGTATCCGGCAAGTTTCGGCAGTTTGATCGTCGGGAAGATCGTGTCTTCGGAGGCGATCGCGATAACGTTCACGCCCGCTCGACCCTGAATGAGTTCTTTAATCTTCTCGCATTCGCTCGGGAACGGATCGATCAGAACGCACGCTTCTCCCTCGCGCATGACTTCTTCGACGCCATGAAGGAGATAGGTGCCTTCGAGGTAGTCGCTCTTCTTGCGCGTGATTTCGTTCGTCTTCAACGTGAGCTCTTCGGCGACGCCGTTGTTGCGGCCCGCGAAATAGAGCATTGGCGCGGACGCGAGTTTGGCGATCAGATCGGCGTCGTATTCCGTTTCCATGATCTCTTTCATCATGCGCGCGGCTTCGCCCTTATTGGCGGGGCAGGAGCATTCGATCATATTGCAGAGAATCGAGCGATAAACCAGGCCCTGTTCGACGACGCTTTTGGTCGCGGCGACGGCGTTTTCTTTGCCGCACGACAGAAGAATCGTCGGGGAGGTTACGCCAAAAATTTTGGATTCGGGCGTCGCGGTGATTCCGATCAGGTTCTTATTCCCGGCTTCGCCAAGACCTCTGAGCAGGCGGACGATCTCTTTGGTGTTGCCGCTGTTCGACGCGCCGCAGACGACCCATTTGGAAAGATCGTACTCGGCGGCCTGAAAGCTGCCTTCGGTCGCGACGGTCAGATCGAGCCCGCGCTTCAACACGCCGTATATAAAACTCTTCGCCGGGAAGATTCGGCTGGACCCTTCGCCGGTCAGAAAGACGCGCCCGACTTCTTTGACTTTTTCCGCAATCTGCTTCGTCTGTCCGAAATCGAAATTCGCTACGACGTCGGACGTTTCAAGCATTTCTTTGACTAACGCGAAATCTTTGTATTTAGGATCGGTCAAGTTCATAGCTAGTATGCTCCATACGATGATAAACGCGCCTGGAAACGCAAAATCGACGAAGGTCTCGACAAACCTTTGTCGAACCGTTTCGACAAAACGCGCGACTTATAACACAGACTTCGTTAATGCTAACAGACTTTCATATCCGACACAATAGGGTCAAACGTATTTTTTAAAAAAATGGACGTTTCCCGTCGCGCTTTTTCATGGAACTTTAACGAAAATTAGTATTTTTTCAAAAAAAAATCGTTTTCAACCTCTTCCGGGCTCAAAACGCTCTTTACGAAAAATTTTCTTTTTGGAATAATAGCGCGCTCGACAAGTTGCGTCGACGGTCTCGCCCAAGCGCGCGACCGCCGGGGGAAACGGCTTTCGAGACGTTCGTAAAGGAAGACGACACATAAAATTAAGACGCGGCGTCTTCACGCGCCGCATAAAGGGATTGAGCGTCATGATTACTACGAAAACGTCGCAAGAAACTGGCAAACGAGCCGCGGCGTCCCTAAGAAAAGCGGGGCTTTCCGCTTTCGGTAAGACCTTCGCGACCGCCGCTATTCTCTACGCGTTGGGAGCTTGCGCGCCCGCCTGGGCGCAAAATACGGCTCAATCTCAAATGTCGATCGGAACAAACACGTCGGCCGATTCAATTGCCGACGACGTCTCGTCGATTCTTTTCACCGGCCCGTACGCGTTAACGCTTAGCGAAGGTCAGACGATTCGCGCCGTTCTCGTTTCCAAAGAAGCGGGCGCGTCGCTTAACCTCGGCGACAAAGAAACTCAAGGTCAGGAGTGGCGGCTTGTGTCGAACAGCCCGTCGTGGATCGGAACGATCAACGTGCGCTCGGGCAATTCGCTCGTTCTTCCCAACGGCGCGGCGAATCCCGTCGGCGCCTATTCGGAAACAAACGCCACCCCCAACGCGACCGTTAGTCTTTACAACGGATCGTCTTTTAAACTTCCCGCCAAAGCGTTCGGCGCCGACAATAAACCGGCGTCCGGAGAAGTCAAGATTGGAAAACTCACGACCGAACGACTCAACGACACGCAATTTCAGGATCCCGCCGTCGTCGACGTCGGCGCGGAACAGACGCTGACCGTCGAAAACGGTTTGGACGTCGATCCAAGCGTCGGATTGAACAAAACGGGAAGCGGAACCCTTCAACTGCTTGTCAACGGCACGGAAAAACAGACGATCGTCGACGGCGAAGTGTTAACGACGTCGGATATTACCTCGTTTGATTTCGGTCGTTTCTACATCCAGAACGGCAAAGTAACTCTCAAGACGGGCTCGATGGACGTCAATTCGGCGGACGTAAGCGCGTCGTCGATAAGAGTGGGGTCCGGCGCGACGCTCGACCTCCAGCGCACGGGAAAGATCGATATTGCCGGCAACGCGGGGGACGTAGTCTTCACCGCCGACGACGGCTCCACAATCAACCTGTACATAGACGAAAACGGCCCGACGTCCTACGTCGCCACGACTTACAACACCTACATGAAGATTGGCGCCACGACGCTCAACGTCGACACGAAATTGCGCGGCGCGGCCTTGCCGACGTCCATGACCGTGTTTTCGACGCAAGACGTCGGTCAGGCGATCTACGAAGCGGACGCCATTACCGTTACCGACAGCTTGCTTGGAAAGAGATACGTCGTCGACACGGGCTCCTCGACCGCAGACCAGCTCGTTCTTAAATTGGAAAAGAAGACGCCTCTCGCCGACGCCGGAACGACGTACAACGAAAAAGAAGTTGGAAAAGATTTCGATCGGCTTATTGAGTCGGACAAGTACAACGATAAGGAATACGAGTTCTTACGCAAAGTCGAAGCCGCCGGAAAACGAGCCGACTACAATCCGATCACGGGCGAACTTCACGCGTCGACGCCCGCGTTCATGTACTTGAACAACTTCGCGACGACTCAATCGCTCTTCGACATGTTGCGCAACAACACGCTCGTCGCCTATTCCGGCGATTCGTCCGTCGCGCCGATGGACTACGGCGGAGGGAACTTCAATCGCAATCAGGGAAGCGGCTATTTTGGCGGCCCCTACGATCAGGGCCAACTTTATTATAACGAAGACTATAACTCCTACGGACCGGGCGTCGTGCCGATCAACAACATGGGCGCGGTCGGAACGCAACCGGTCTACAACACGGGACTTTCGGAGGGAATCTACAACGGCGAAACGTACGGCTCCGGGACGGGCGGCATGAGCGGCGCGTCGTTTGACGACGGCTCGAGCTACTACCAACAGCCGGGCGCGTACAATTTCGGCTGGACCGGTCCCCGCCAAACGTCCGCGCTCGCGACGTATCGCGGACAAGACGTTACGTACGGCGACCCCGGCACGCTCATTTATTCCGCGTGGTTCCAGGCGATTAGCGGCGCGGAACACGCGCTTGCGCATAAGGAAACGTACGGATACAACGCCAAACAGTTGGGATTCCTCGCGGGGCTTGATCTTTTCTGCTCGTGCGACTGCCGCTTCGGCGCGTACTACGGATTTCAGCAGAACCATCTGAAGAATATGGATCATTTGGGCAAGTTGAAGACGGACGACCACTTAATTGGGCTCTATCATCAATTTGGCGACGAAACGGTCTATAACATCGCCACGATTCGCGGCGGTTACGATCGTTATCGCACGACCAGAAACGTCGATTTCCTCGACGAAAAAGACACGCTTACGGCAAAGTACGACGGATTCAACGCGGGGGCGTCGTTCGAACGCGGCGCCAACTTCGCGGTTAAACCGTTTGTTTTCTCCCCTTACGGCCTGCTCGACTACAACTATCTCCATCGAGACAAATTCACGGAAAAATCGGCGACGGGAAGCGATCTGGCGTTGCATGTCGGAAAAACGGATTACCACAGTCTGAGAGGGCAAATCGGAGGGCGCGTCGCTCTGGACATGTACCCCGGCGATCAGCAAATTCGACTGGTCGCGCGCGCCGCCTACGTCCACGAATTCCTTGATCCGATGTATGGGAAAACCTTCGAGAATTTCGTAAGCCTTCCCAACGCCGACGGATTCCATATCTACGGCAACTCGCTCGGGCGAGACTGGGCGCTCCTGGGGCTCGGCGCCGACTGGACGCCCGTTCCCGCGCTGGTCCTGTTCGTCAAAGGCGATTATCTCTTCAACAAATACGTCCGCGACCCGTTCGGATCCGCGGGCCTGAAATACCGCTGGTAAAAACTTCCGCCGATCTTTGGAACCGTCCCGCGCCGAAAAACAGGATCGTCTTTCGGCGCGAACTTCGTTTAATTCGTTCGCCGACCCAATGAACTCCTATCTGGAATTAGACTATCCTCTTATTCGCGCGTGTTTACAGGGACAGAAGTACGCGTGGGAAGATTTTGTCGACCGATTCATGGACCTCGTCCTGCACGTCGTCGAACATACGGCGGAAATTCGACGCAAAACGCTCTCCGACGAAGAAAAAATCGAGTTGTGCGAAGCGATCTTCAGGTCGTTTCGATACAACGATTATCAACTGCTGCGCGAATTCGCCTTTCACAGCTCCGTCTCCGCGTATCTGACCGTCTTCGCAAGACGACTCGCCGTCGCCTTTTTGGGGGAAGAATAGCGCGAAACCGCCGTTTCAGACCGAAGCGTTTCCCGCTCTCTTAACACGAAAAATTTCCAGACTTTTTCTAATTTGGCTCCTTGTCAAAAAAAACGGGAGCGCGTATAATGCGCGGATTAAAGACGAGACTTTTATTGCGGCGTTTCACGCCGGAAAACGCGTCTTCCGGCTAACGACGCCGACTGCGCGGAGTTCGTCGATTCGGGGAAATTCTCGCGAACCGACGTTCGACGACCGCAGCCGCCGCAGGGTCGGAACGGGCGCGCCTCGCTCTCCCGACCGTCGCCGCGCAGAGACGCAAAACGGAGGGCGATATGCTGAATCCTGAAAATCTAAAAGAAATGGGCGTTACGTTTGACGACGTTCTCCTCGAGCCCCAATACAGTGAAATCGTTCCTTCTGAAGTCGATCTGCGAACGAAGTTGACGCGTCGCATTACGCTCAACCTGCCCTTCATGAGCGCTCCGATGGACACCGTTACCGAGAGCAAAATGGCCATCGCGCTCGCCCAGGAAGGGGGCGTCGGCGTCATTCACAAGAATCTCACCATCGAACGCCAGGCGGAAGAAGTCGAACAGGTCAAGCGCTCGGCCAACGGGATCATCAAAAACCCCGCGACCGTCGACGTAAACGCCGACGTCGCCGCCGTTCGGGAAATCATGGAAACGCATAACGTCAGCGGCGTTCCGGTTCTCGAAGGAAAAAAAGTCGTCGGAATCGTCACCAAACGCGATTTACGCTTCATCGACAATTGGGAAACGCCTATCGTCGACGTCATGACAAGGGAGAATCTTGTCGTCGCCAAAGGACGCGTCACGCTCGAAGAAGCCGAAAAAATCCTGATGGTCAATAAGATCGAAAAGCTCTTGTTGGTCAACGACAAATTCGAACTCACCGGGCTCATCACGTTCCGCGACGTCTACATGACGCGCAACTATCCCAACGCGTGCAAAGACGAAGAAGGCCGCCTCCGCGTCGGCGCGTCGGTCGGCGTTCACGACTACGACCGCATCGCCGAACTTGTCGCCAAAGGCGCCGACTTCCTCGTCGTCGACAGCGCGCACGGACATTCGAAAAACGTCATCGAGACGGTCAAAGAGATTAAGAAAAAGTACGACGTCGACGTCGTGGCCGGCAACGTCGCCACCGCCGAAGGGTGCAAGGCGCTTATCGACGCGGGCGTGGACGCCGTCAAAGTCGGAATCGGGCCCGGCTCCATCTGCACGACGCGCGTCGTCGCGGGCGTGGGCGTGCCGCAAATCACGGCTGTCAGCCGCGCGGCCAACGCAGCCAAAGACTCCGACGTCACCGTCATCGCCGACGGCGGCATTCGATTCTCCGGCGACGTCGTCAAAGCGCTCGCCGCAGGCGCTCGGGTCGTCATGCTCGGCGGCCTGTTCGCCGGCCTTGACGAAGCGCCGGGCGATCTGGTCATCTATCAGGGCCGATCGTTCAAAGCGTATCGCGGGATGGGTTCTTTGGGCGCGATGGTTTGCGGCTCGAGCGATCGATATTTCCAAAAGGGCAAGTCGGCGGGCAAACTGGTCCCCGAGGGCGTCGAAGGGCGCGTGCCGTACAAGGGCCGCCTGAGCGATTTCGTCTATCAACTTGCCGGGGGCGTTCGCTCGGGCATGGGCTACTGCGGCGCCGGAACGATCGAAGATCTTCGCGAGAGAGCGAAATTTATCCGCATCTCCAACGCGACGGTTCGCGAAAACCATCCTCACGACATCTCGATCACCTCGGAAGCGCCCAACTACTCCCCGTCCACGCATTGACGCGTAAAACGTCGAGTCGCGATTGCATTGCGAAACGCGGTCTTCCGGCCGCGTTTTCTTTTTTCAGGGGAACGTCAAAAAATAACGAATAAATTGATTATTTTACTAAAGTCAGATTTTCCGGGGACGATAAGTTAAGTAGACCGAGCGGAGTTTGCGCTCGCGCGGTCCCGAATTTAGAAACTAACACTTTTCGTCCGACGAAACGACCGAACGCGTTTCGTCCGTCTTTTCAGGAAGAAAAGACCCTTTTCGTTAAAGCAGGAGGCGTTCCTTATGGCTATTTCTCAAACATGCGAACGCGCGCTGAAATCGGCGCGTCTGTTTGTCTTCTCGTGCTGCGCGTTGGCGGTCGGAACAAGCGCCGCGTTGGCGCAATCGGCGAACTTCCGCGCTCCGAGCCTGACAAACTCCTCTGCAAACGCCGAGCCTGCGGCAAGATCGACTCAACAGGTCGCGATTCCGTTTGAATCGCCAAAGCAGGCGTACGTCGCGTCTCCTATCAGCGCCGAGCAACGTCCGACGATCGAATCGAAGATTAAGTCGGTAAGCGCCAGCGCTCCCGCGCCGCAGCCGGTCGTGCGTCAAACGCAATACGCCAATCGCGCGCCTTTCGTTCAGGAACTCAAAAACGACGGCGAATTTATCGACGTTTGCCCCGATCCCAACGAAATGCCCCCGATCACCGAGGTGCCGTACAAATTCGTAACTTCGCCCGGCAAGGTCCCGGAAAGTTGCCCTCTTCCGGATCAGGAGTATCAGCGCAAGGCCCCGACCCCGATCACCTTCACGTGGAAAGCGTCGTCTTTGTGCTACAAGCCCTTGTACTTCGAAGACGTCCAGCTTGAACGCTACGGCCACTACTGCCATCCGCTCCTGCAGCCCGTTTGCTCTCGCGTAAGATTCTGGCTCACGATTCCGTGCCTGCCTTACCTCATGGGCGTCAACCCGCCGCGAGAATGCATATACGACCTCGGCTACTACCGACCCGGCAACTGCGCGCCGAGCATGATCGAACCGATTCCGATCTCGCTTCGAGGCGGCCTGATGGAAGCGGGCACGATGGTCGGACTCGCCGCGCTCATCCCGTGATCGCCCTTTTGAAACGCCCTTTTCAACTCAAACTCTAAAAACCTGACAAAGCGCTCCGCGTTCACTCGCGCGGAGCGTTTTTTATTCCGGAATCGCGAAGGCGAGGCAAACGGGAGCGAAACGGCAAAAAAAGAAAAACGCGACTCTGAGAAAGCTTTTCCGAAAAGTCAACCCGTTTAAACCCCGTTGTTTACGCGCTTTATCGCCGACGCCTTATCGTTTCTAAAAAAACGAATTATCGCAAATAAACAACAGCTCCAGCACACTCGATACGAAACAAGCGTTTGTCGTTATCTAAACAATCAACAGAACGCCGACAGCCGTCTTATCAAGTCAAACTATTCCTTCAAGAATTTTACTTTTTTTTCGTATAATTATCATTATCCGCTTGACAGTCAAAAACGTTCAGGCTAGAATTATAAACGTCGAGAGCGGTTTGCGGCAGGTTCGGCCGTTTTTACGGATCGAAGGTCGTTTTCGCTCGGCTTTCTACGGCGTGAAAACGCTAAGAGGAGTCTCTGTCTACGGACGGACGCGCTCGTCGTTTATGCTGGAAGCCGATCAGGCACGGACTGCCTGATTGTAACGGCGAGAGAGAATGGATGCAATTTGGAGTCGGGAGCGCCACGGACGGTTAACCCGGCTCCGTTTTTTTTATCGGCGCCTGTTCTTTGCGGCGCGCGTCTCTTGATCTCCGGAAAACAAACGCTTACATGCCCGCGCCGGGGACGATCCCCATGCCGCCCATGCCGCCCGACATGCCGCCCATGCCCATAGGCATAACGCGGGAACCAGGCTCGACTTCCGGCGTCTTCATGTCGGGATCGTCGGGATCAAAGGTCGGCTTGACCGTCCGCCCAATGAAGACGATTTGCCCCGTCGTATTCTCGCGAACGAAATAGACAAAGGGACGATCGATCGTCAAATTGACGTACGACGGAAGGCCCATCGCGCCGAGAAGAACGCCGGTCGCCGCGGCGGCTTCCGTCCCTTCCTCGTTGACTTTAATCGTCGCGCTTTGGAGAACCTGATCGACATAAAGCGCGTCGTTTCCTCGTTTTGCGCCGTTCGCCGCCATGGCGCTGAAATCGGCGGAGTCTCTGTCAAACGCGTCGCGCACGCCCATTTTTTTCAGGACGGGGTTCATGTCGACGTCAAATTTCGCGGCAAATTTCGGCATGGACAACATCATTTCCGTCGACCTGGACGAGCGCCGCCAGTCGACGACTTCGTCGGCGTTCAGCACGTTTTCAAGGTTCTGATACGTCATGTTCGCGTCGGGAACGACAATCGCCATCGTATATCGACCGCCGCGATAATCGAGTTCGACGTACTGAACGCCCCCTTTTTGGCAATATCGAAAATTTGCCTTTTGAATCATCGTCGGAACGAGAACGCGCTTGCCGTCGATCTCCGTAAAAGGACGCTCTTTCGTTCCCGCCGGGTCGAACGATCGTTCCCACTTGCCCAGAAAAGTAATCGCGTCCCCGATAACGACGCGCGTGTTCGATTTAATTCCCTTCACGACGTTTTGAACGCGGCCGCCCGTCTTCTCTTCAAACCATCGGTTGATCGTCGACTCTTTTAAGTCGACGACAAACGCTTCCATATCGGAAAAGGCGCGGAGACGCCTGAGGTACGAGTCCTGAACGTCGTAACCTTTTTGAATCCAGACCCCGCCGACCGCCGTCAGTTCGTCGCCCGATTTCAACGCGTTGAAAACCGACGCGCTTTGCGCCGGCCAATCGTCGGCCCAGGCGGCGCGTTCCAGAAACGCGTCGAGTTCTTTCCTGGTCTTGCCGTCGGCGCCCAACGCCGCCGCGCCAAGCGCGCGATAGAGACTAAGCGGCGAAACAAGGACGTTTTCGTCAGGCTTCGCGTTCGCCGCGGCGTATTGAAAGACGTCGATCGCAAAGTCCAGCGACGATTCGTATCGGCGTTGAAAACTTTCAGAAGCCGGTTCGTCGGCCCGCGTCGACGCGACCAGACAACAAGCAGCGACGCAACATAACGTCCCCCATGCGACGATGTTTCTCATCTTGTTCTCCTTATCAATAGCTGGAAGGCGGGAACCGTTCAAATTACCTCGACAAAACAAACGGTCGGAAATCATTATAGCGCTCTCGATTCCCCAAATCAACTCGCGCGCGAATTGAGAAAGGGGCCGTCGGCTGAAGACAAAAAGAGCGCTCTCCGTTTTGTTGGAGAACGCTCTTTTCTAGTTCAACTCGCGCCTAAACGGCGCAAATTCGCAGATCAGTCCTGACCGGGAAGCGTGAAGATCGGGCCGGCGACTCCGCCCGTGCCGCCTTTGAGGTCTTTCGGCTGCTTAATCGCGGCGGCGGGAGATTCAGGTTCGACTTCTTCGACGACTTCGCCGCCTTCTTCAACTTGTTCGGCGCGTTTGCGCGACAAGCCGATCTTGCGGTCTTCGGAATCGACGCGCAGAACCATGACTTCGATATCTTCGCCGACTTTGACGACGTCTTCCGGATTGTCGACTTTATGGTTGGCCAATTCGGAAATGTGAAGGAGACCTTCGAGATCGTCTTCGAGAGAAACGAAAACGCCGAAGTTGGTGATCTTCGTAACTTTTCCGGTAACGATCTGGTTCGGACGGTACTTTTCGGGAATGCGCGTGGCCCACGGATCTTCGGTCAGCTGCTTGAGACCGAGCGCGATGCGGTGGTTCTTCTTATCGACGGACGTAACGACGCATTCGATTTCTTCGTTCTTCTTAACGACCTCGCTCGGATGCGTGATCTTGCGGACCCAGCTCATGTCGCTGATGTGAAGCAAGCCGTCGACGCCTTCTTCGATTTCGACAAACGCGCCGTAGTTCGTAAGGTTGCGAACGACGCCCTTGACTTTGGAGCCGACCGGATATTTCTGATCGACGGTTTCCCAGGGATTGGCGGTCGTCTGCTTGACGCCCAGCGAGATTTCCTGACGTTCCTTGTTGATGCCAAGGATGACGACGTCGATTTCGTCGCCGACGTTGAGGATTTCGTTCGGATGATTGATGCGCTTGGTCCAGCTCATTTCGCTAATGTGAACGAGCCCTTCGACGCCCTCTTCGAGTTTGACGAACGCGCCGTAAGACATGACGTTGACGACCGTGCCCTTGACTTTGGAACCGACCGGATATTTTTCGGCGACAGATTCCCAGGGAGAAGGCGTCTTCTGCTTGAGACCAAGAGAGATCTTTTCCTTTTCGTAGTCGATGTTGAGAACGACGACTTCGATTTTCTGATCGATCGAAACGAGCTCTTTGGGATCGGTGATGCGGCCCCAGCTCATATCGGTGATGTGAAGCAGGCCGTCGATGCCGCCAAGATCGATGAACGCGCCGAATTCGGCGATGTTCTTGACGGTTCCTTCGCGAAGTTGCCCGATCTGGAGTTCGTTGAGCAACGCGGTCTTCTTCTCTTTGCGCTCTTGTTCGATGAGTTCGCGACGGCTGACGACGATGTTGCGGCGCGCTTCGTCGATTTTAAGAACGACGCATTGGATCGGCTTGCCGATATATTCGTTGATGTCGGCGGGACGGCGAATGTCGACCTGGCTCGCGGGCAGGAAGACGTTGACGCCTCCGATATCCACGAGAAGACCGCCTTTGATTTTCTTGGAGACGACGCCTTCGACCACGTCGCCTTCCTTGACGCGTTCCATCATACGCATCCAGGCCTCGATTCTCGCGGCCTTGTGCTTGCTCAAAACGATCATGCCGCGCGCCTGAACTTCTTCGGCGGTCATAGCGTCTTCAAGTTCGTCGACGAGAACTTTAACGTGAGCGCCGACTTGCGGAGGCTCTTCGCCCTCGCCCCATTCGCTCACGGGAATAGCTCCCTCGCTCTTATACCCGACGTCGACGATGACAAATTCTTTCTCGATGCGAACGATGACGCCTTCAATAATCTGGTTCAGTTCGATCTCGACGTCTTCGCCAAGATATTCGATAATTTGGTCTTCATCCAAGACGACGTCGTCAACGTTAACGTCCAAACCGCGGATAAGCGTACGATTTACCACGACAAAATTTCCTAGTTGTTGAGTGTTTTACATGGATAAAACGACCGCGCTAACTTCGCGCCGCGCTTGACTTGCCGCCATGCGCGCGTTTTATCCCCAATAAAAAACAGGGTTTCTAAAAAATGCGACCGGGTCGACACGCTGTCGAGACGTCGCGCCAATTCTACCTCGCCTTGCTAAGGCGTCGCTATAAAGCGATTTTAGAGTATACCATATTCTGGAATTTCAACAAGAGCCGCGCCGGTAAAAAAGGATTATTTTTCTTAATCGTTCGTCCGACGGGGCGCGAGCGAGCGTTCGGGAAACGTCCTCCGGTTGCTCTTGACGCCGTTTCTTGAAATAGCTATAACCCCTGCACGGACTCGCGCCTTATTATAAAGACGCGAAAAATAAGGCATATTCAGAACGCGGATCGTTCAAAAACTCGTAAGGATTTCGACAATGCGACGCCTCCTCTCGACGCTCTTGCGCTTTGCGGTCGTCACGCTGCTCAGTTGCGTTGGTTTTGTGGAAAACGTTCGCGCCGACGGTCTCTTCACGCAGTTCATGACCGAGCCGGAAAGCGAGTACGTCGACCCCTCGTCGGACGAAAGCCTTTGGGACGAGGACGTCGATTTCCTACCTCTGCCGATAGCTCCGACTTCCAATTACGGCATATGGCGTTCGTTGGCTTCCTCAAGCGAATCGTTTGAATACCGGCCTTTTTCTATCGGCGACTACGACGACTATTCCGACGATTACGACGGCTATTTCTCCGAAGATTACGACTGGATCGTGCGCGGACAAATTCAGCCGCCCGTCGTCTCCCCGTCGACCTCCACGACTTACGGCTCGACGACCTATACCTACGACATGGCGACCGAAGGCGCGGTCAACCCGCCCGTGACGATGGAAGATCCGACGACGTTGCGAAAAGTCTTCAAGTATCAACAGGACTGCTCTAAGTCGTTTGCGTATATCCCGCGCACGAAAAACGGACTGGGCGTCATCGAAGGCGGGACGGGGCTCTACTTCGCCTTCCCGTGCGAAACGCTTCGAAACGGAAATATCAATCAGGGCGTGTTTCGTCTGACGCCAACGTTCAACTACACGAATTTCTCCAAGCCAAAAGACAGAACGTTCTCGCCGACTATTCCGAAAAACGTCTTTGACGCGGGGCTGGCGACGTCCTTTTCGCTCGCCGTCAACGATCTGGAAGCGACGGTCGAAGTTCAGGGCGGAATCGCGTCGGAATTCCGCAAGGTCACGGGCAAGTCGTTCTATCTTCGCGGCCGCGCGGAAGGTTCGTTGCCGGTCGACGACGAGCGCACGACGCGCATTCTCGGCGGCGTCGCCTATTACAACAGAATCAAATTCAAGATTCTTCCGGTCGCGGGCGTGGTCTGGAAGCCCAACGCGAACAACGAAATCAGGCTCGTCTTCCCCGACCCGAGATGGGGGCATTTCCTCGTGAGAAACAACGGGACCGACTGGTGGTTCTTCGTCAGCGGCGACCTTGGCGGAGGAAGATGGCTCATGACCGACGTCAATCATCCCGTCAAGGGTAAGAAATCGTTCAACGTCGACTACAACGACTATCGCGTGACCACCGGACTCGTCTTCGACTGCCCGAAAGGTTTCAAAGGCTCCTTCGAAGTCGGCGGCTCTTTTGGACGCGAACTCAAAACCAAAGAAGGCACGCTCTACAAGCCCAAGAGCGCCGTCATCCTCAAAGCCGGACTGTTCTTCTAGGTCCGGCGCCGGACAGGCGGTTCGCGCTGCCGCGCGGAGAAAGGCGACCGCTCCCGTTGGTCGCTACGCTTGGAAGAGCCGCAAGCGGAAGGCGACGCCAAAACGCGCGATCTCTCAAACAAGGCGACGCCAAAAACAAAGATCAATCTCAAAACTATCGAAAACCGTCCCGCCGAAGGCGGAGAGCCCCGGCCCGGAGGCCGGGGATTCGGCTCGTAAGAGCCGACCAAAACGCAAATTAACGCCACGCTACGATTCGCTCAAACAGCGCCGTCGTCAAAAATCAAATCAACGCGCTGGCGTAACTCTTACCCATCCGGGGATTGACGTCCCCGGCTTTTGGCGGAGTCCCAATCAACGCGCTGTGCGGCTCAATAGTATTCCTCGACGTAAGCGTACGCTTTGTCGAAGACTTCGCGGTCCTCTATTCCGTATTTCACCGTTACGATCGCGCGCAGTTCCCGCTTGACTTCGCGGCGTCCGCTGTTGGAATCCTGCCATCCGACAAATCGAATCTTACGAACGACGTCGTCGATCTCTTCGACAAGCCGTTCGACGATCACGGGCGTGTTCGCGTTTTTCACGCCTCGAAACAGCTCCGTCAACGCGGCTTTTCCGCGATCGATCTCTTCGGCGGGCACGACCTCTTTTTCCGCCTTGACCGCCTTTTTCGCAAGGTCGAGCAGGTACTTGAGGAACTCGATGCTCGTAAGAAGACCCTGCTCGTGCTTTTCGCGAAGTTCTTCAAGACGCTCGCCCAATTTGACGTATTTGGGATCGTCGCTGTGCGCCTGAATTTTGGCGATAAGGTCGATTTCGAGCTTTTTGGCCTCTTTTGCGGGGTCTTTTCCTTTTCTGATGAAATCCTCGACGATCTGAACGTCCAATTCGATCACGTCGTCCGGATCGGCGTCGTTGACGTCGTCGACTTGCACGTTCCGATTGACCAGTTCCATCGTCTTGGGTCCGACGGCGGCCCAGAGGAGTCGACCGCGCGAATCGGCGGGCCGAATCGACGTATAGACTTTCGTAAGCCATTGATAGTCATGCGAAAACGGCCCCAGAAACGGGTCGGGCGAAAGCGCGTTGTACGCTTTGTTTAAGACGCGGTACTCCGCCGCAAACGCGTCGCGCCGCTCG
>JAFZNK010000251.1 GCA_017550965.1 Thermoguttaceae bacterium | reverse complement strand
GCTACGGTTCCAAAGAGCATTTTGGCCCCGCCAACCGCGACGTTGCCTGCGGCGTTCGGCGGACAAGGCCGCCTGCCGCCTGCGGCTCCAATTATGCGTTTTCGCGGCGGCATATTTGGGGGAATAATGCCTTTTGGCGCCGCCAACCGCAACGTTGTCTGCTACGTTCGGCGGACAAGGCCGCCTGCCGCCTGCGGTTCCAATTTTGCGTTGTTCTCGCCGTCAAACGAGTTCGACCAAAGCCAAATACCGCTTAATCAACTCCGCGACAATCTCCGATTCAGAAGTTTTCTCCAAAAGTCCGTACGCTTTCAACACGACCCTGTCGTTCGCCTGATGCGCTTTGCGAAGGTCGGGCGGCATGCTCAATTCGTCGTACAAATCCGCCAACGAACTCTCCGGATATCGGTCGCGCGCGTCCAGAATCCCCTGCGCCGTCCTGGAAATCTCGTCTTTCGCAGCGTCCGAAAGCTCCGGCCATGGAAAATTGTTGTACACCACGTCCTTAGAGTAGCGATAGTCGCTCTTAAGTCGTCCGCAAACAGTTCTCATCCACGCCATGTGAACGCTTGACGTTAAGACGCCGAAATGATAATGCATCGCGTCGGGAATCATTTGCATGGCATCTGTTACCACAATGTCACAGGAGACGAATCCAAGAGGAATGTATCTGCGATTCTCAGAAGTTACTCGCGGAACGATAACATATTCGCCCATTCTCGGATGCCGAATCTCTTGAAACAAGGTCGGCGTTTCCGCGCTTTTACGCGTCGCTTCTTTAGGACTGGAGTTTCTAAATTCTCTAACGATTCCTACTCTTCCTCGGATAAAAGTGGAATTTCTTACATCGCTTGGCGAAGCGTCGACGAGCCACAAACAGTATCGTTCCTTGTTGTTGATGTACTCCGCTGCTCCGTATACTCTCCTTATATATTTTTCAACGCCAGGTTCACGTTTTATAACTTCCAAACGTTCTTCAGGCGTTAAAAACAGACCTCCTCCGTCTGTCGGTTTATTTCCATAAGCCATGGGAGGAACATTGCATAAGGCTGTTGATCGACTTTCAATAAATACGTTGGGCGCGTCGTTTAAGTAGGCGTTAATGTTGTGAACAATTACGGACGAATCCCCGTCAAAAATTCTCTTTGGTTTATCTAACGCCGCGACGCTAAAACCGACGATCACGCAATGAACGTGCGCCATAAGATTCGCTTCACTATCCCATCGAAACGTTCTATGCGCAAAATCGATATGAATTCCAAATCGTTCAAAGAGCGGCTTCCAGACGCTGGCGACCTGTTCTCCCTGCGTGATTGAATTGGTGGAAACAAAAGCGACGCGAACGTTTGTGTTCTGAATATATTGCGACGCCTTGAAATACCAGCATGAAACGTAATCGATCTTTCCCGCCGTCCTGTACGGTTTTCCCTTTTCGTCGACGTAAACGGAAAGAACGTCTTTTTTCTGATCGTCCGATTGGAGCGAATACCCGATAAATGGCGGGTTCCCCATTATGTAATCGGCGCTTTCTTTCGGAAAAACGTTTTCCCAGTCGATCCTCAGCGCGTTTCCTTCGACGATATTCGCGTATCCCTTCAGCGGAAGGAAATCGAGATCAATCTGCAAAATATCCTCGGTCGCTTTCATCGCCTGCGATTCGGCGATCCAAAGAGCCGTTCTCGCGACCGTTACGGCGAAGTCGTTGATTTCGATTCCGTAAAACTGATCGATCGATACGTTGACGATATGCTCTTTGTCGTCGGCGGAAAAGAGAATCTTTTCCGGATACATGATCCGAAGCGCTTCATTTTCCAGCTTTCGGAGCGATATATAAGTTTCCGTCAGGAAATTCCCCGAGCCGCACGCGGGGTCGAAGAACGTCAATCCGCCAAGCTTCTTCTGAAACGCGACAAGCTTGTCGTTCCTGTCTTTCGTCTGCTTGACTTCTTTAATCGTGTCGAGTTCTTCGCGCAGGTCGTCAAGAAACAACGGATCGATCGTCTTGTGAATATTCTCGATCGACGTGTAATGCATGCCCCCTTTGCGACGCGTTTCGGGATTCAACGTACTCTCGAAAACGGCGCCGAAAATCGTCGGACTGATCTGCGACCAGTCGAACCCTTTGCTCGCTTTGTTCAGGAGCAAATCGACGATCTCGGGCGTAAATTGCGGAATCTCAATATGTTCGTCGGAAAAAAGTCCGCCGTTGACGTAAGGAAACGCGGCGAGGCGCTCGCTGATATACGGGTCGCGCTCTTCGGGCTTTTGATCGAGAACTTGGAACAGATCGATTAAACCCTGTCGAACCAGAGGAACGGGAAACGACTTGATATAATCGTGAAACTGCAGTCGACTGCCGAACAACCCCGCGTCCTCGGCGTACAGGCAAAAGACGATGCGAACGCAAAGCATATTGAGCGAACGCGCCGAGTCGGGATTTTCCGGATCTCTATACTGTCGATAGAGCGCGTCGTAGAGAACGCCGACCAGATCGCCCGCCTGAATCGAGATTTCCGTCTCCTTCGCGATCGTCTGGTCGGTCGACTCGACGAGAAAACGGAGTCGATAAAACTCGTCGGCGAGGTTCTCGAGTAAAATCTCTTCCGGTTCGCTTTTGGGACGCTCCATATCGTAGACGAGGAATTTTTGGAAATTACACGCGACGATCCAACGCGCGCGTTGAGAATAAGGAAGATCGTCTGAATAACGTTTCGCCTGACCAAACGGAGTAAGAGATTGTCCGTCCGACCGTTTGTATTTCTTCAAAAGATCGACCGAACGTTTTTTCTGCTCGATCACGACGCGCGTCGACGGAATATGGACGTCGATAAAGTTCGTCGACTCGACTTTGACGCGTTCTTCGAATATCGCGAATCTCTCCGGATGATCGACGCCAAAAACGTCGCGCAATAGCGAGAGCCAGAACGATGAACATTCCCCTTTTTCGTCGTCCCCGCGATCGCGCCAGTATTTGACAAATTCTTTCGCGGCTAAGCGTTGTTTAGCGTCGGATAGCATTGTTTAGTTCCCTGTGTTAAACGGCGTCACGGCGATCTAACAGTAATTG